>JAGYOR010000072.1 GCA_018399535.1 Deltaproteobacteria bacterium
GTGGAAATATTATTACGGTGGTCATCACCAGGAATGGGGGTTCAGGATGGAGGATACAAAAGACGTTTTAAACAAACTGATATCGATTGTGGGAAAGGAGTTCGTTTCCGCGGAAGCGCCCGATATGATTCCGTATGTCAAAGATTCATACTCCACCATGATGGGAATGAATGTCGGCCTGCCGGATTTCGTCGTGCTTCCGAAGACGGAGGACGAGGTCGTGCAAATTGTGCGGCTTGCCAATGAGTACAAAATTCCCATATATCCCCGAAGCTTCGGTGTAAACATCGCCGGATCGGCACTGCCCTATCAAAGCGGCGGAATGGTCATTGATTTGAAAAGGATGGACCGCATTCTTGAAATTAACGAGGATACCATGACCGCCACCATCGAACCGGGAGTAAGCTGGGGGCAGTTGAGAAAAGAGGCGAAGAAGAAAGGATTGGACGTCATTCCGATCGGAGGCCCCTATGAGACGAGTCCCGTCGGGAACCATCTGCTCACGAACATTACGCTCTACGCTACGAAATATTCCTGTGACAGGGCGGTCGCGCTGCGTGTTGTTCTTCCCAACGGCGAGATTCTCAGAACCGGATCGTGGGGAAGCGCGGTAGGCGGCGATATAAATCCTTATTTCAGATATGCCTATGGCCCGGACCTGACGGGAATGTTCCGCGGGAGCATGGGAAATTACGGCATTATCACGACAATGATCGAGCGGCTTCGACCGATGGCCGAGGTGGAAACGAATATTTTCAGCGCATACAACGATATGGCGTCGTGTCTCGAGGCGATGAAAAAAATCGAGCGACTGGAAATAACCAGGACAAGCTTCGGATACAACCACGTGTTCGCGGAACATATTATCCTGTCTCCAAACAGGATCAGAAACCGCGAAGAGAGAGAAGCGCTGAAAAAAAAGCTGCCTCCCTTCATACTGAACTGCGGGATCGGCGGTTCCCCCGAGATGATTTCACTGTACAGTAAAATTATCGAAGAAGAGGTGAACAAGACGGGCGGAAAAATAATCGACTGGACCCAGGGAGAATATGAACTGCCGCCGAAAGACATCGAATGGATGAACCAGAGCTGTGAAGGCGCCAGCAGGGGCATAATTCATATGTACTCTCCTTTGAGCGGATTCGCCGCCATTATCGGGTGCCTGCCCATAAAGAACGTCGACGAGGTCTACCACACCGTGAAGGACCTGGTGAAACAATATGAACTTAAGGACGCGCTGACAGGCGAAGACCTCGATCATCAACTTATTATTGTGCCCTTCGACCGATGTTCCACGGTTTATGTCGAACAGGAGCTTCTCTACGATCCGGCGGGGCCGCCGGAATACCTGGCGCAGGTCATGAAGTGTCTCCGGGATTGTTACAGCAACATAGTGGGGAAGCACGGGGCGACGCACACCATACCGAACAAAACATTCATGAAGATGCTTGTGCCTGCATACGCGGACATCCTGAAGGGATTTAAGAAGATGGTCGATCCGAACAACATCATGATGCCGGGTGGACCTTATTCACTGGAATAAGCGGTGTCCTGTCGATAACGGCGATATTATGAAAATAACCGACTCGAAAGTTGGAGGGAGTAATGCTTGAAGAATATAGGGATAGAATATTTCACTGTTTGAAGTGCGGCGCCTGCCGGCTGTCTTGGGAAGTTAGTATGCCAATCTGCCCGTCGGGGGTCAAATTCGGTTTTGATTCCCACTATGCCATCGGCCGTATAGCCCTGGCGCGGGGCGTTCTGGAAGGTCAGGTGAAGGTTGATTCGGAGTTGATGCGCCGGGTCTACACCTGCACAAGTTGCGGCGCCTGTGATGAACAATGCCACGAGGCGGTCGGCGTGGATCCACTCCAGATCATAGAAACCCTCAAGAGCATTGCCGTGGAGAGCGGGGCGATACCTCCGGAAGTAAGGGATTACCTGAAAGCCATGACTGTTTACGGCAATCCCTACCTGCTTCCGGCGTCCGAGAGAGGCGCATGGGTGAAAAACGGTCAGGTGAAACCGTTCTCGGGCCAGGAATACCTTCTTTATATCGGTGATGTCGGTTCGTACGATGAGAGAGCGAAAAAGACGGCTTCCCGTGTGGCCGAAGTGCTCACAAGCGCCGGCGTGTCTTTCGGTTGCCTTCTGGACAGGGAACTGAGCGACGGCAATGAAGTAAACCGTGTCGGAGACAAGTGGTTCTACGAGGTGCTTGCCGAAAATAATATCAAGCTTTTCGAGGAAACAGGCGCTCGAAAGATCGTGACACTTTCACCGCATGCCTTCAACGCTTTTAAAAACGACTATCCCCAGTGGGGGTTCGAAGGCGAAGTGGTTCATTACACGGAGCTTTTCTCCCGGTTGATACAGGATGGCTCGTTGAAAGCCGCGGGCACGGGGACGGTGAAGGTCACCTATCACGATCCCTGTTTTCTCGGTCGGCACAACGACGTGTACGAGGCGCCCCGTGAAGTCCTGGCGTCCATACCCGGAGTGGAGCTTGTCGAAATGGAGCGCAACCGCAACAACGCCTTCTGTTGCGGTGGAGGCGGCGGCAATTTCTTTTCCGACATGCTGGGATCGGGCGAAATGAGTCCGAGCAGGATCAGGGTGCGGGAGGCACTGACCACGGGAGCTTCCATTATTGCCACTGCCTGTCCCAAATGTTTCAACATGCTCGACGATGCCGTAAAGGCTGAAGGCGTGGAAGACGCCATTGAAGTCAGGGACATCTCGCAGCTCCTGTAATCGGACGGAGGGTCTTTCCTGAAAAGGGCGACGCCCTTAGACATTCGGGAGCGGCGACGCCGGAGCATAACCGGGGAACACGGCTCCCGGCCCGAAAGCGGATTGGGGCTGTGAAATGAAAGGGCGGGAATCGTAGAGAGAATCATGGATGCCGACACGTCAGCGATTAACCGCGACTTTCGGTCGGCCGTCAGGAGGAAGATACCATGACTGAGGAAAACGGGAACATGAATTCACTTTTCAACGAGATAGTCGCTGTTGTCGGTTCCGAACATGCAACCATGGAAGAGTTCGCCCGCAGATCTTACACCAGGGCGCCCTTTTATTCCATGGGTGCGGGAGGACGGGGTAAAACTCCGGCAATGGTTGTTCGCCCGGGGACTACAGAAGAAGTATCGGAGATCGTTAAACTTGCCAACAAGAGCCGGACCCCGATTGTTCCCCGCGGAGGCGGCGGCAGTGTTTCGCCACTGCCCCCCCATCATGTCGGCGGCGACAATAATATTCTCATGGATACGCAGCGCCTGAACCGGATTATAGATATCGATACCGAATACATGACGGTCACGGCGGAATCGGGGGTCATACTTTCCGCTCTCGCGGAGGAAGTGCGTAAAACGGGATTTCACGTCCACACGGTTGATGTTCCCATTCACATGGATTCGGTCGGCGGTGTTCTCAGCGGGTTTCTGGGCGGCGGAGAACCCTCGGACATGGCGACGGCGGGAACCATGAACGATTATCTGCTGGGCCTCAAGGTTGTTCTTCCAACGGGTGAAATTCTTCAAACCGGTGGAGGGCCTGCGACAAACATCAACCAGGCGCGTTTTCTTCACCGGGAAGCGGGCGGCCCCGACATGATGGGTATGTTCGTGGGCGACGGCGGGGCCTTCGGCATCAAAACCGAAGCTACTTTTGCCATCCATCCCCATCCGCCGGTTTACCTTCCGGGTATTACGGACATGGGCTCCAGGGAAAACATGTGGAAGGCTTTCAACGAACTGGTGAGCCAGGCGCCGTATCCATACACCCGCTTGCTTGCTTTTCATGAAGAGGGAGGACCCTGGTACTTCGTCCACGTCATCCGGGCACACAGCGAGGCGGAAGCGGCAACCAGGAAAAAAGTCATCGATGACATCTGCAGCGCGAACGGTGGAAAGCCGGCCGCCGTGGGCGATGAAATCATGCAGATCGCCGGCATGTTCTCGGCACGGCGCCTCGGTCAGCAGACCCTGCCGGCCGGTTCCACCATGACCTATTTCGGCGAGGCGCTGATACCGAGACTTCCTTCGCTGGAATATCTTGACGATTTGAACGCCCTTCTGGATGAGACGGTGGGGGATCTCGACATATATAAACGTGTTGATTTCGTTGTCCCTTACCTGAGAGCCACCACGATCACCGGGATACTTCTTTATTTCGGAAAGGGAACAACCCGCGACGAAGCGAGCGGCCGAATGTTCCAGACCGCCCTGCACCGCATGGAAGAGCTTTACACCGAAAAATACGGCGGCTGGACGGAGACGCACCAGGGAACGAGCATGTCTCACAGCGCGTCCGCGTGGTCTCCGGCGTTCCGTTCATTTATGCGTACTATTAAACAGTCGCTTGATCCCAACAACATCATGATGCCCGGTTTATGGAGGATATGACATGGAAGCTCTGCATTTGAAAGCGCTCAGGGAAAAGATATCGAAATGCATGGGTTGCGGTATCTGCCGGGGTGTATGGGAACGTAAGGACCAGGCCATGTGCCCGGTATGGGCTACAGGAACAGGTTTCGAGGACAGCACTCCACGGGGACGGGTGACCGTCGCGCAGGACATTCTCGATGGTTTCATTCAATACTCCATGCCCCTGGCGGAATCGGTTTTCCGTTGCACCGACTGCGCCTGTTGCGTGACCACCTGTGATTCAATGGATCCCGAGACGGGCGATCCCATCGTGGATGTACCGAGTATCGTGGCGGCCATGCGCATGGATCTCGTGGAAAACGGTTTTGTTCCCCCTCACGTGCGGGATTATTTCAAGGCCGTCCACGTCAACGGCAATCCGTATAAACTGCCCCAGGAGCAAAGGGGAAAGTGGGCAAAGGGAACCGGCATAGAGCCCTTTTCCGGCCAGGACTATCTCTTTTTCGCGGGCGATGTCGGGTCGTTCGACGAACGCGGCCAGGTGATGGCACGTTCCGTCGCGACACTTCTCGTAAAGGGAGGCGTATCGCTCGGCACCCTGTCTGACCGCGAACTGAGCGACGGAAACGATGCCCGCGTTCTCGGGGAGGCAGGTCTGTTTCAGTACCTGGCCGAACATAATATTGAGACTTTCAGGGAAGCGGGAGTCAAGAAGATTATTTCTCTTGATCCTCACAGCTTTAACGCATTCAAGAAATACTATCCCGAGTTCGGCGGAGATTTCGAGATATTCCACTATACACAGATCCTTGAAACATTGATTCGTGACGGAGGACTTGTCCTTTCAGGCTTGAAGGCACGGGTTACCTATCACGATCCCTGTTACCTGGGACGTCATAACGGCCTCTACGATCCACCGCGCAATATTCTGAAAAAAGTTCCCGGTCTCGACCTCGTTGAAATGAAAAGGAACAAGAAGAGCGCCTTTTGTTGCGGAGGCGGAGGGGGCAACTTTTTCACGGACATGGTGGGTGGAGGAATTAACAGCCCGAGTCGTATCCGGGTCAGGGAGGCGCTGGAAACGGGGGCGGAAATACTGGCAGTGACGTGCCCGCTCTGCGCGAAAATGCTTGACGATGCCGTAAAAGACGAAGGCGTGGAAGACAGGTTCAGAGTCATGGATGTTTCTGAAATTATTACGGAGGCAGTGGCCGGCTAAAAATATTGAAAGAGAGAGGAGTCAGCAAATGAGTGAAATAGAGGTTCCGAAACTGGATTGGTTTGAGCGGTACAAAAGAATGGTTGGAATTGCCTACGCAGTGATTATGCAGTCCGACATGCAGACGCACGCGGATTTCGAGGGTGAAGAGGCTGCTTCGCGGATAGCGGCTTTTCATAAAAGCGTGAGCAGCGAGTGCGGGGAAAAACTGGTCAAGGCCTACGATCTCAAGCCGACCGTGGAAGACGCTCTCAAATTGTTTCTGCTCTACAGTTGCGAAGTATGGGGTTACGGCTCCTATGAATATGTCGAGGCGAAACTTGAGAATGAAAACAAGGGAACCTTCGCCAACCTTGTCTGCCGCGGCTGGGAACTCGCGAAGCGCATGGGTAAAGAAGATGAGCTCAGGCGGCTGGACTGCGCCAATGGTTGCACCACCGAATACACGGCGTTGCTGAGAGCGCTCTCGGACGATCTGACGCTTACCATGACGAAGGCTTTCCCGCGGGGAGACGACCGGTGCGAATTCACCGTAGAGAAATTGTAGGTATTCGGAAGCGATGAGGCGGGCGGCTGCCCGATGGATGATGTGATTGTATGAAAACGGTGTCCTCAAGCAGGTGTGAACCGCCGCCGGGCATCACTATAAAAAGGCGAAAGGAGACAGGAGATGGGAGTGCCTGATTTTTCATTGAAGGGCAAGGTCGCTTTGATAACGGGCGGGAGCCGCGGAATAGGAAGGTCCATAGCGCTCGCGTTTGCAAACGCGGGGGCCGATGTCGCGGTAACGAGCCGTAAAATCGAGAGCCTTGAAAAAGTGGCCGAGGAATGCCGGGAATTTGGTGTCCGCGCGTTTCCGGTGGCGGCTCATGCCGGTAAAATGAACGATCTCGATGAGATGGTACAGAAGGTGAAGGATGAGTTCGGCCGTATAGACATCCTGGTAAACAACGCGGGGACGAATCCTGTAAACATGCCGATCATGAACTACGAAGAACGCCTCTGGGATTCCATCATGAACCTGAATCTCAAGGGCGTGGTGTTTCTCACCAAGACGGTGGCCAATATCATGAAAGAGCAGGGCGGCGGCAATATTATTAATATTTCCTCAGTCGAGGCTTTCATGGTCGGCGATTTGTCCTGTGCCTATGATGTAAGCAAGGCGGGTGTTTCGCACTTCACGAGAACAGCGGCCGCCGAAATGGCGCTGAGTAACATCAGGGTGAACGCCATCGCTCCGGGAGCGACAAAAACAGCGCTGGTGCACGCCATGTGGGAAGATAAAAAGATGGAGGACCTGGTGACGCAATATATTCCCATGCACCGGTTCGCCGATCCCGATGAAATAGCGGGGGCGGCCGTCTACCTGGCCTCCGACGCTTCCAGTTACACGACAGGGACGTGCATCGTGGTTGACGGCGGGGCGAGCCTGGCGCTTATGTACCACGATCCTTTCTGAGTCGCGGGTGACCCGACCGGTATAACGGGAGTGTGCATCGTTCGGCGGGGGCGTGCCGCCTGCGGTTAACCCGGCGATATGTTTTTCTGGTGTCCCTGCCTCCCTGACCTTCATGGGTTTTCCGGACCGGAACGGTCCGGAAAACCCATAAGGCAGGGTAACTGATTGAGTCGCAGTCGGATCGGTCATGTTTTTCAGAGGGTTCGGCTTCAATGAGCCGAAAAGAATCATGGCCGGGCGGATTTGACGTTTCTGAATATTTAAAGGGAATACCGACGGTTCAGACGGAACTGCGGCTTGAAGAAGTCCGGGTCCGGCTTCGTTCCCCGGTTTGGAGGTGCCCGTGCAAGACTATGATGTGATCGTAATCGGTGCAGGCAACGGAGGTCTTTCCGCCGCCGCTACATTAGCACAAAACGGCATGCGTGTTCTGATCCTCGAACGGCACAATATACCGGGAGGATCGGCCACCAGCTTTTGCAGGGGACGATTCGAATTCGAGGTGGCCCTTCATCAGTTGAGCGGAATGGGAACAACGGAACAGCCGGGGCCGCTTCGCAGCATGCTGGGCAGGCTGGGCGTTCTTGAAGAACTGTCTTTCGTGGAAATGCCCGACCTCTACAGGGCCTTCATTCCGGGAAAACTCGACGTCACCCTTCCTGCTGATCGGGCCGGCGTTATCGAGATTCTACAGGAGCGTTTTCCCGGCGAAAAGGAAGCGATTCAAAAATTTTTCGAGCTGGTTTACGCTTATGCCGTCGAGCTTTATACCTGTCTAAGGAATCCGAGTGCCGCGCAGGGGGCGTTTCCCCTGCTTCAGCGCTATGCCTTCAAGAGCGCAAAGGACGTGCTGGATGAATTCTTCACGGATCCTCTGCTCAAGGCCGTACCGGGAGCGTACTGGGGGTTCATCGGGCTTACGCCCGACAGGCTTTCCTTTTCGTATCTCGCCATTCTCTTTTTTACCTATATCGAGATGAAACCCTGTCACATCAAGGGCGGGTCCCAGGCCCTTTCAAATGCCATTTTGAACGCCTTTCTCGCGCACGGCGGCCGAATACGTTTCAATTGCGGCGCACGAAAGATCCTGGTGGAAAACGGGGCGGTCCGGGGAGTGATCACGGAAGACGGTGATGAAATCACGTCGAGGTTCGTGGTTTCAAACGCCTCAAAGATTACGACGTTCGTGGATCTCATCGGCAGGGAGCATATTCCTCAAAAATTCTTCGACGATATGAGAGGCCTGTCGCAAAGCCCGTCGGGATTCTGTGTTTACGTGGGACTGGATTGTGAACCGGCGGAAATGGGAATCGATGCGTCCACGACGTTCATTCTTCCCGACGAAGACATTTCGGGGAAGCAGTTCAAACGGATGAAGGTTCTGGATACGGAAAACGACATGGTGGCCTTCAGTTGTTACGACGTGGCCGACCCGGAATTTTCTCCCCCGGGCGCCTGCCAGGCGGTCCTTGTAACATTGAAATACGGTGAACCGTGGATGCGCGTTCCCCCTGCTCAGTACGCACATGAAAAATACCGTTGCGCCGACGCCATGATACGTCAAGTAGAAAAGGTCTATCCGGATTTCAGGGGCCACATGGAAGAGGTGGAGGTGGCCACGCCGCTGACATTCATGCGTTACCTGGGCACACCCGGGGGTTCCATCTACGGTTTTGAACAATACATGAAAGATTCGCTGTTTTTTGAACAGCCGCGTGTTTCCCCCGTAAAGGGTCTCTTTATGGCGGGGGGCTGGGTCGCCAATTGTGGATTTGAACCAACGCTTATGTCGGGTAAATCAGCAGCCGGCGCCATTCTCCGC
The DNA here is from genome assembly GCA_018399535.1 of Deltaproteobacteria bacterium. GTDB lineage: Bacteria > Desulfobacterota > Syntrophia > Syntrophales > UBA2210 > MLS-D. The sequence goes on from JAGYOR010000072.1 coordinate 8,889, forward strand.
ATGGAAGGATAAGCATGCACAGGTGGGCGAAGAAGGAGGAGGCATGAAAGAGGGATTGATTCAGCAGTTTGAAGGATACGGCGAGGTGGCCCGCGACATTGAGGTCTGCCGGAAGTATGGAATCGATTATACGCTTGAGAAAGGTTCAGTTGAAAAATTCATCAACCGCCTGCATCCCGAGCGCATGACGTTGCGGGTGGCGGATATCGTCGAGGAAACACCCTCGGACGGCACGCTCAGGCTTGTCCCGGAAGACGGCTATCTGCCGCCGTTTCAGGCG
>JAGYOR010000073.1 GCA_018399535.1 Deltaproteobacteria bacterium
CCTCGACGTCGTAGCCTTCGAGCCCTATGATTTTCTTCGGATTGTTGGTGAGTATGCGCATCTTTCGCACGCCCAGGTCGACCAGGATCTGCGCGCCGATGCCGTAATCCCGCAGGTCGTCCTTGAAGCCGAGATGCCGGTTCGCGTCGACCGTATCCAGGCCCTGCTCCTGGAGGCTATAGGCCCTTATCTTGTTGGCAAGGCCGATGCCACGGCCTTCCTGGTGCATGTACACAATGACGCCTTTACCCTCCTGGTCGATCATTTCCATGGCGCGGTGAAGCTGGTCGCCGCAATCGCACCGGAGCGAACCGAAAAGGTCGCCCGTGATGCACTCCGAATGAACCCGCACGAGCACCGCTTCATCCGGTTCGATCTCGCCCTTGACGAGGGCGATATGCTTCATATCGTCAACGTCGTTTTCGTAGACAATGATTTTAAAATCTCCGCCGTACACTGTCGGAAGGTTCGCTTCGGCGGCCCGCCTGATCAGGCGTTCATGCTGCATGCGGAAATTGATGATGTCGGCCACGGTGATAATCTTGAGACCGTGTTCCTCCGCGAAAATTTCCAGGTCGGGCATGCGGGCCATGGTTCCGTCGTCTTTCATGATTTCGCATATAACCCCAGCCGGCTTGAGCTTAGCCATGCGGGCGAGGTCGGAGGATCCTTCCGTCTGCCCGGTCCGGACGAGCACGCCGCCTCGGCGGGCGCGTATGGGAAACACATGCCCCGGGCTGACCAGGTCGTCAGGTCCGGCGCCATCGGCAATGGCCGTCTGGATGGTCACGGCCCGGTCGCGGGCCGATATGCCCGTGGTGACATTTTCGCGGGCTTCAATCGATATGGTGAAAGCCGTTTCGAAGCGGGCCTTGTTGTTGCTGACCATGGGAGTGAGATTCAGCCTGTCGGCGATTTCCTCCGCGAGCGAAAGACAGATGAGACCGCGTCCGTATTTTGCCATGAAATTGATTGCTTCCGGCGTCACGTGTTCGGCCGCCATGCACAGGTCGCCTTCGTTCTCACGATCTTCGTCGTCCACAAGGATAACCATCTTTCCCTGTTTTATATCTTCTATTCCTTCTTTGACACTGCTTACCATGCTGTTGTACCTCGGTTATCGTAATAATCGGGGGCCTACGCCCCCGGGCTTTTATAGAAAGCCCTTGTCCGCGAGAAAATCCATGTCGATGCCGCCGCCGGGGGTGACGAGCTTCTCCACGTATTTGCCTATTATATCCGTTTCTATGTTGACCCGGTCGCCCGCCTTTTTGAATCCCAGCGTTGTTTTTTCGGCCGTATGCGGAATGATGGTAACATAGAACCTGCTTTTTTCACATCTGTTCACCGTCAGGCTGATGCCGTCGACCGTGACGGAACCCTTTTCCACGATGTATTTGTCGAAACGTGAACCCACGTCGAACCCGAATACCAGGGACTGTGACTGAGGGGTTCGCTCCCGAATGGTTCCGACGCAATCCACGTGACCCAGTACCAGGTGCCCGCCGAGAAAAGAGGTCAGCCGAAGCGCCCGTTCCAGGTTGACCCGGTCGCCCCGTCGTAGTGCCCCCAGTGTTGTTTTTGAGAGCGTTTCGGCGGATACGTCCACGGTGAACCCGTCGGCGTCGAGACTTGTGACCGTCAGGCAGGCGCCGCTGACGGATATGCTGTCGCCCTCTTTCGTGTCGTCCAGGCTCATCGTTGTGCCGAAACGCATCACCGCGTCCGCACCGCGATGCGACACCGACTGCAGCATGCCGAATCCTTCAATTATGCCCGTGAACATGTATGCCTCGTCATTTGCGTCTGCTCCGGGACCGCCGGGTTTCCTTGGTTTTTAAAACATCCTTGAGTTCTTCCATGAAGTCGTTCACATCCTTGAATTGCCGGTACACCGACGCGAAACGCACGTAAGCGACACCGTCGAGACGGTGAAGTTCCTCCATGATCTTTTCCCCGATGACTGAACTGGGGATTTCTTTCAATTGCGATTCCTGGCAGAACTCCTCCACGCGGTCGACGACCGCTTCAATTGCGTCCATGCTGATTGCCCGTTTCTCACAGGCCTTTTTCAGTCCCGAGAGAATTTTCACCCGGTCGAAGGGTTCCCGCCGCCCGTCTTTCTTGATGACTACGGGAATGACGTCTTCCACGTATTCGTACGTGGTGAAGCGCCGTGAACAGGCCAGGCATTCCCGCCGTCGGCGGATCGAGTTCCCGTCTTTGCTGAGGCGGGAATCAATGACCTTGTTTTCGCTGTTGGAGCAGAAAGGACATTTCATAAGCATGTCACCTTGATGCCTGCCTCGTCCAGCATTTCCCGCGACAGTTCGTCGGGGTAGCCGTCCCGGTAAAAAATTGTCGTGATGCCCGCGTTGATGAGCATTTTTGAGCAGATGATGCATGGGTGATTGGTACAGTACAGGGTGGCGCCCCGAGTGCTGACGCCGTGCAGGGCGGCCTGAATGATCGCATTCTGTTCGGCGTGCAGTCCCCGGCACAATTCGTGGCGCTCTCCCGAGGGGATGTGCAGTTGTTCCCGAAGGCACCCGCGTTCGATACAGTGCGTGATGCCCGAAGGAGCGCCGTTGTATCCCGTGGTCAGAATCCGCCGATCCCGGACGAGTACCGCGCCGACCCGCCGTCTGAGGCAGGTCGACCGCATGGATACCAGCTCCGCTATGTCCATGAAATAACGGTTCCAACTGGGACGTTCAGCCGCCGCCTCTCGTTGTGATTTCATTGAATTTCCCGCGGGCCGAGGTTATCCCGTGCCCGTAGTTCTTTCGCTGTTAGAGCGCAAGCCTCGCATTGTACAGCGGGAAGGCCTCGCAGAGGGCCGTCACCTCGTTCCGCACTTTCGCGATGACCGTCTCGTTTTCCACGTCATCGATAATGGAAGCGATCATGCGCGCGATTACTTTCATTTCCTCTTCTTTCATGCCCCGGGTGGTGATCGCCGGCGTACCAAGCCGTATGCCGCTCGTCACCTGGGGTCCGCGCGTGTCAAAGGGAATGCCGTTTTTGTTGGTTGTGATGCCGGCCCGGTCCAATGCAATTTCCACGTCCCGGCCCGTTACCCCCTTGTCGGTCAGGTCGACCAGCATGAGGTGGTTATCGGTTCCTCCCGATATGAGACGGATTCCGCGTTCCATGAGTTCTTCGGCCATGGCCCGGGCATTGGCAACGATCTGTTGCTGGTACTGCTTGAATTCCGGCTGCAGCGCCTCTTTGAAGGCCACCGCCTTGGCGGCGATGATGTGCATCAGCGGCCCGCCCTGACTGCCCGGGAAAACACGGCTGTTCAGGGTTTTCGCATATTCCTCCCGGCACATGACCATCCCGCCTCTTGGCCCGCGCAGGGTTTTATGAGTGGTCGTGGTAACGAATTCGCAGGTCGGCACCGGCGACGGATGCAAGCCGGCCGCTACCAGGCCAGCTATGTGGGCGATATCGGCCATGATAACGGCCCCGACTTCATCGGCGACTGTTCGGAACGCCTCGAAATCGATGGTGCGCGGATAGGCGCTCGCGCCCACAATGATCATCTTCGGGCGGTGCTTCTTCGCCTGTTCTTCAACTTCGTTGAAGTCTATGGTTTCCGTTTCCCGGTCCACTCCGTAGGAGACCACGTTATAGAAGCGGCCCGAAAAATTGACCGGACTGCCGTGCGAGAGGTGACCTCCGTGCGACAGGTTCATGCCCATGACGGTATCACCCGGTTTCAGCGTTGCGAAATAGACCGCCATGTTGGCCTGTGTACCCGAGTGGGGCTGCACGTTGACATGATCGGCGCCGAAAAGCTTCTTCGCCCGCTCGATGGCAAGCGTTTCGGCGATATCGACGAACTCGCACCCTCCGTAGTACCGTTTCCCGGGATAGCCCTCGGCGTACTTGTTGGTCATGATCGATCCCTGGGCTTCCAGGACGGCTTCACTGACAAAATTTTCAGAAGCGATCAGCTCGATTTTCCCCGCCTGCCGCTGTGTTTCTTCTTGTATGGCATCGGCGATTTCAGGATCGAGGGTTCGTAAAAAAGACATTCTGTTTATCCTCCTCGTTTTCAGCGCTCAGGGCAACACACTCTTCTACCGGTTTGTTCCTGAAAGTTCAAGTTTGAAATAAAATTAAGCCTCTTGATCGTCCGGGGCACCTGTGAGCAGCGGCCCCGGGAGCATCTCCCGGGGCCGCCAGCCCGCCATTCCGTTATTTGGGGAGAGGCGTGTTCGACGGCGGCTTGAGCAACTCGATTTTTCGAAGCCTCGGTACGTGTCGTCCGCCTTCAAAATCCGTTGTGAACCAGGTGTCGACGATTGCCTTTGCCGTTTCTACGTCCGTTTTTCGTCCCGCCAGAACGAGCACGTTTGCGTCGTTATGCTTCCTGCTTAATCTCGCCATTTCGGGATCAAGACAGAGAGCCGCGCGTATACCGTGATAGCGGTTCGCCGTAATGGACATGCCGATGCCGGAACCACAGATCAATATACCGCGGTCCGCGGCGCCGGACAGAACATTTTCCACCACGTCGCCGACAAAATCAGGATAATCGACAGATTCGAGGCTGTCGGTTCCCGCGTCGAACAACCGGTGGCCGTTGCCGGCAAGCCAGGTTTTTAATTCTTCTTTCAGGGTGAAGCCGCCGTGATCAGCTCCCATGGCGATATTCACGAGTACCTCCCGGGATCAAATTTTTTCAGCACGATGACTGAGTTGACGCCGCCGAAACCGAACGAATTCGACATGGCGACGGAAAGATTCCTTTGCACCGGCCGGTGAGGCGTGAAATCGAGATCGCATTGGGGATCGGGATTGTCGAGATTGATAGTGGGGGGGACCGTGTTTTCGTTAAGAGCCTTGACGGTCAGCACTGCCTCGATGCCGCCCGCGGCGCCGAGCATGTGCCCCGTCATAGACTTGGTGGAACTCACCGCCAGCGATTGGACATGATCGCCGAAAACCGTCTTGATGGCCTGCGTTTCGTAGATGTCGTTGAGCTGCGTCGATGTGCCGTGAGCGTTGATGTAGTCGACATCGGCCGGTGACAGACCGGCGTCCCGCAAGGCGAGTTCCATGCAACGAGCAGCCCCCGGATGGCCGGGCGGCGGCGCCGCGATGTGATACGCGTCGCAGGTTGACGCGGTGCCGATGATTTCAGCGAGAACAGGTGCTCCTCGTTCGAGTGCCGTTGTAAGTTCTTCGAGCACCAGGACGGCGGCCCCTTCACCGATAATGAAGCCGTCCCGCTCGGCGTCGAAAGGCCTGCTCGCCCGTTCCGGTTCGTCATTCCGCGTCGACAGGGCCCGCATGGCGTTGAATCCAGCCACGGCCAACGGACTGACGGCGGCGTCGGTGCCTCCCGTGAGCATCGCGTCGGCGTATCCGTCCGCGATGAGTCTCGCCGCATCGCTGATGGCGTTGTTGCCGGCGGCGCAGGCGGTAACGACGCAGCTTATGGGGCCCCTGGCGCCGAGATGTATGGCAACGTTGCCCGGCGCCAGGTTCGCCAGGACAGCCGGAATTGCCGTGGGCGACATGCGCCTCGGCCCCGCCTTCATTATATTTTCTTTTTCCCGTTCGATTGTCTGGAGACCGCCGATCGCGGAACCCATGAGCACCCCGATACGATCGGCGTTGCTTTCGTCGATGACCAGCCCGGCGTCGTCAACGGCCATGCGGGCGGCGGCCAGGGCGAAAATAATAAAGTCATCCAGACGGCGGAGTTCCTTCGCGCCGATAAAGGCGAGCGGATCAAAACCCCTGACCTCGCCGGCTATAGTGGTGGAAAAACCTGTCGCATCGAACTTCGTGATCGGACCTATTCCCGATCTGCCCGCCAGGACGCCCGCCCAGGTGTCCGCCACGGAATTCCCCAAAGGGTTGACTGTTCCCAGTCCCGTGACGACGACTCTTCTGCGCGCGCGATCCATCATAAATCAGGCCACCCGCTGTTTCAGATATTCGACCACATCCCGGACGTACCGGATCTTTTCAAGATCCTCGTCGGCGATTTCGATCCCGAAAATATCTTCCATGGCCATCACCATTTCAACGATGTCCAGGGAGTCGGCCCCGAGATCGTCGATAAAGGCGGCGTCGAGACGGTACTCTTCCTCGGTGATGTTAAGTTGATTGATGACGGCTTCTTTCACTTTTTCCTCGATAATCGCGATGTCAACGGCCATTCGTTTCCTCCTGTTTGTAATAACGCCGCGCGATGCGCGCCGGTTTTTCGTTACATGTATAATCCGCCGTTCACGCGGATGACCTGCCCCGTGATATATTCCGCGTCCGGCGATACGAGAAACGCCACGGCCCCGGCCACGTCTCCGGGATTTCCCATGCGTCCCAGAGGGACCTGCTCGATAATCCGTCGGCGGTTTTTCCCATCCAGTTCCGTGGTCATGTCCGTTTCAATGAATCCCGGCGCGACGGCGTTGACGCAGATGTTGCGTGATCCCACTTCCTTCGCCAGTGACCGCGTGAATCCCAGGACGCCCGCCTTCGAAGCCCCGTAACAGGCTTGTCCCGCGTTGCCTCCTTCAGCAACGACGGACACCATGTTGACAATGCGCCCCCACCGCCGTCGAAGCATGCCGCGGAGAACGGCGCGGCAACAATTGAAGGTTCCCTTGAGATTGGTGTTCATGAGCGCATCCCAGTCCGCTTCACCGGTACGAAGGACCAGGGAATTCATGGTTGTGCCGGCGTTGTTTACGAGTATGTCGAGGCTGGACTGTTCCTTTAAAATTTTTGTTGTCGCATGGCGGACGTTTTCCGTGTGCGCGACATCGAAAGGCGCCGGGGCGCCGCGTCCACCGACCCGCTCGACGGCTGCAAGGGTTTCACGGGCGGCTTCCTCGTTGCTGAGATAATTAACGTACACAAAGGCGCCCATGGCGGCCAGCCGTATCGCCACAGCCCGGCCGATGCCGCGGGACGCTCCCGTAACGAGGGCGACTCGATTGTCCAGAATGCCCGTTTCCTTCATATTTTTGACCTCCCGGCCGATCCGGATCAGAGGCCGGCCAGGGTTTCCTCCAGGGACCGACGGTCCTCGATATTGAACAGCCGGATTCCCGGCACGATACGTTTGATGAGGCCGGAAAGCGTCTTTTTCGGTCCCAGCTCGACAATCGTCGTCACGCCCGCCCCCGCCATTCGTTCTATGGTTTCCTGCCACCTGACGGGATCGGTAAGCTGGCGGACCAGGAGGGAGCGGGTGCTTTCCCGGGTGTGAGTCAGTGTCGGATCACAGTTCGGAATAACCGGAATGGTGCAATTTTTAAACGATACGGTGGAAAGCGTGTCGTCGAGACGGCGGGACGCCTCATCGAGCAGCCCGCAGTGGCAGGGAACGCTTACGGATAACCTGCGGCCGCGGCCTCCCTCGGCCTGCGCCCGTCTGATCACGTCATCTACGGCGGCGGTGGTACCCGATATAACAAGCTGGCTCGGCCCGTTGAAATTTGCCGCCGCGACAATTTCTCCGTCCCGGTTCGACTCGCGGCAGATCCTGTCCAGGGTGGAGCCATCCAGGTTCATGATCGCGGCCATGGCGCCACTCCCTTCCGGCACTGCCTCGTGCATGTAGGTCGCCCGGGCCTTGACGAGACGCAGCATATCCGGAAACGGAAGAGCACCCGCCGACGCAAGGGCGGCATATTCACCCAGGCTGTGTCCGGCGGCGGCGATGGGGCTTACGGAACTGTATCGCTCGAAAACCCTGAAGGCGGCCATGTCCACGGTAAAAACCGCTGTCTGGGTGTTGATAGTGCTGTCGAGTTCTTCCGGGGTTCCGTCAAAACACAACGCCGCCATGTCACGGCCGACAGCCTCCGATGCTTGCTCGAAGGTTTGCCTCGCCTCGTCGAAGGCGGCGTACAGGTCCTTTCCCATTCCCGGGTACTGCGATCCCTGCCCGGGAAACACCAGGGCACAGTCAGCTGTCATGGCCGGTCAGGTCTCCGTTCCATAGATCGGTGTCGCACAATGGGCGCCGATCGGCAAAAGCCGCCCGCTATTCCGCCGATATGACGTCTCTGCCTTTGTAAGTCCCGCAGTTGGGACATACCCGGTGAGGCAGTTTCGGTTCTCCGCACTGGGGACACACAGATGTCGCAGGCGCCGCAAGGGCGTCGTGGGACCGTCGTTTGTTCCGTCTCGCTTTTGAATGTCGTTTTACTGGATTTGCCATGTTTTCAGGACCCCTTTTTCGCTATCTTAAAATTTTTTAACACCGTGAAAGGCGAATTTTTTGTTTCTTCCGTCGAGTGACCGCAATCGCCCTTGTTCAGGTTTTGCCCGCACACGGGGCAGAGCCCCTTGCAGTTCTCGCTGCAAACCGCGCTGATTGGAAACTGCAGCAGGACCTGTTCGAGGATGATCGGTTCCAGCTCGATAAGGTCATCCCGGTAAATCCCTGCTTCCAGGTCCCCTTCCGCCAGTTCGGTGTCGCTGTCCTGCTCGTACCCAGCCTGTACGGGCGTCATCGCGTAGAAGAAGTCGCCCCTCAATGACAGGGAAAACAGTTCCAGGCACCTCGTGCAGGCGGTGGAGCAGTGAATCTCGACGCTGCCCCTGATGGACACCCGTCTTCCCGACCGGTCGGCCCGGCAATGAAACAGGATTTCATCCACGCGGTATCGACGTGCCGTTTCCTGCGGCGCCCGGCTCTCAAACCACGATCCGTCTCTCGTGCAGTCAATTGAGAGTCCCTCCGGGGGAATTTCCGAAACGATTATACTCATGACCTCTGCCGGAATGCTCTCGCTAAAAAGAGAGTGAATTAATTATAAATTTAAGCAGTTGTCAAGAACTATTATTGTTCCGTACGTGAAGGAACTGCCGGTAAAAGAGCAATTGTTGTACCATTGCTGCCGAATGTCGAATGATTTCGGCAGGCGGCCGCTCAGTTCGCTTCAACTCCCCGTGATCGCCCGGTTCTTTTTTCGACCGGCAAAAACAGTCGCGGCCTCGAATGTGATCAAGCAAGACAATTTCAAGGCGTCAGAAACCAAGGTGTTGCATAAAAGCCACATACAATGAACACCCCGGCGTTTATATCGGGTTTTCCCGCACGTCCGGCAGTGCATTGCACCACCGTTCATGACGGGCACCATCGCTTTTGTGCCCCACGGGGATGACAAGGTTCCTGCAGA
>JAGYOR010000074.1 GCA_018399535.1 Deltaproteobacteria bacterium
GTGTTCCGTGCGTCCCGCCACGATGCCCGGCATTCCGGGTATGCCGACGCCCACGACCCTGAGTTCCGGTGTAATAATACCCACGGGATACCAGGGACCGGGCAGCATGGTTGCGTCGAGGTGAGGGTCGTTTGCGACGACCGGTTTTCCGTGGGGGGAAGCCTGCGGTCCCACGGCCCAGTTGTTGCTTCCTATTCTCATCTGTCGGTTTTCCAGGTACGCAGCAAGAAGAGGATCATGAGAGATATCGATACCCGTCGCGGCAGCCGCCGAATGATCATTCTGTACTTCGTCGGCTTCGTCGTCGGGATTGATGGTGAGGGGAAAGATCTCCCGTGCCTTTGCGGGCCCCAGCTTTTCGACCAGCATCAGCGAGATGATCTCGTCTGTCATGTTGGCAGCCGATTCCCAGCTCATCAGGTACATGACAGCCAGCGAGTCCTCGAGGCACCAGTGCGTGGGCTCTATGCCGGCGAGCTTGAACTCAAGGGGCAGACTGTCGGAGTGGTTGGCTATGAAGCTGTTGACGCCGTCCAGGTAACGCCGGAAAAAGAACCGGGATGTGTCGTCGAGTATGTCAGCGTGCTTTTGCGCGTTGCGGTGAAATCCCAGGGTTCTCATTCTGATGTCGAGCGGCACGGCCTGTTCGCCGGCCAGTTCGGAAATCCTGCCTTCGGCGAACAGCCGGGTAAGTTCCATCTGGAACAGGCGGTCCTGGGCGGTGACAAATCCGTGAGCCGCGAGGGCGTCGTCGAGGGTTTCGGCGAAAATGTAGGCCATGCCCTTTTCATCGCGAATGACCGTGACGGGATTTTCCAGGCAGTCAAGTCGGAGTTCCCCTGTTTTCTGGTAGTTGTTGAATGTGGAGCAGCCGAAGGGAGCCGCAACGAAAAACGACAGGAGAAAAAGTGCCGGCAGGTAACGCGCAACAAATGTTTTCATAAAACACCCCTTATCCGTTTTTGTACATTCTCCCGGGACTGCCTGATCGCCGCCCACGGAAAATATTTCACCGGCATGTCGCGAACAGACAGTAGACAAGATAACCATTTATAATAATTCATTATTCAGCAATTCGTCGAGAAAAATAATTAAATTTTTAAAAAAAGACTTACAAAACAAGCCGTTATGCTGTATACAGGAACAGTTTATTTCCGCAATCGTCACGAACGGCCGGGCTTTTATGAATGCTATCTGGAGTTTCTACCGGGAAGAACGCCTGAGGAAGCGCCGAAAACGACGGCGGTTCCTGTTGTGCCTGGTTCTTATTGCCGGGCTCCTTCCCTGGGCGGCGTGGAAAACTTTTCATGCCTCTCATGCCTTCGTTCCCCAGGTCGATCCCCCCGTCACATCTTCCGATTTTACCGCAACACATACCGATGAGGTTGAAAAAAGCGGCTCCGAAGCGGTTCCTCCCGCGGAACCCGAAGGGGACCACGTTTTTACCAGGACAATCGCCGCCGGTGACACACTGACCGGCATATTCGAAGAATGCGAAATCAGCCGAAATGTTATGTACCAGATCCTTTCGGCCGACGAATCGCTTCTGGCGCTGGATGTCCTTCACCCGGGACATGCCCTCACGTTTACGCTGGACGGGGAAACCAGCGAACTGATCGGCATGGAACTGCTTGTTCATCCCGGCAAGCGTATACAATACACACGGGCGGACGACGGCGGTTTTGATTACGAAGAAATAATAATTCCCGGTGAATGGGATCAGGACCTGCTCGACGGCGATATCGCGAACAGCTTCTATGTATCGGCACGAAACGCCGGCCTCAGCGATCAGGAAACAGGCAACATCATCGAGCTTTTCCGCGATCACATTCAATTCGCGCGCGAAATGCGCAACGGCGACCGTTTCCAGGTGGTGAGGAGCCGCCAGTTCGTTGACGGGGAATTCACGGGTCGAAGCCGCATCGACGGAGTGCGCATTTTTCGGGGCAAGCGCGTCTACAGCGCCTTTCTTTTCGAGGACGGAAATTATTACGATCATGACGGAAAAAGCCTGGCGCGCGCCTTGCGGCGTTACCCGATGACGGGGAGTTCCCGGGTCACTTCGCATTTCAGCCGGGCGCGACGTCATCCTGTAACGGGTCGCATTACCCCCCATCACGGCGTGGATTTCGGTATGCCGACGGGCACGCCGGTTCTTTCCACGGGCGACGGCGTCGTCACCCGTGTTCATACTCATCCCTTCGCGGGCAAATACATTGAAATTCGACATGGAAGCCAATACGTCACCCGTTACCTGCATTTGAGCAGGATCCTGGTAAGGCGGGGGCAGAAGGTAGAGCGGGGAGAGCGGATTGCCCTGTCAGGCAACACCGGTCGTTCCACCGGGCCCCATCTTCACTTTGAACTGCATGTCAACGGCCGGCCGGTGAACCCCTTGACCGCGAAGATTCCAATGGCATCAGCGGTTCCCGATGAAAAACGGGACGTTTTCAAACGGTGTGTCGAAGAACTTGTGGCAATGATGGAACAACCTTCAAAAAGGATTGCCTTACACCGACCGGAAGATTTGTCCGGGGAGTCTTCCCATCCTTTTTCCACGGTCAGAAATTGATTGTAATCCCTTGAGCATTTAAACTCGTGCCCCGCGCCGTGGCCGACAGGCACGCATCGAAAGTGCTCATTTAGCGGCGGGAGACCCGCCATCTCCGTCGTGGTGGTAATCTCCCATTTTCACGGGTTCATCTCCGCTCCGACCCGGGCTATTCCGAAAAAGGCCGTAAACGATACAATGAGACAGATTATAAAGGCTTTTCTCACGTGTTCCCTCCCTGGCAAAAATATACGAATCACACATCATGCTTCAACAAGGTGACATATAGTCCCGTCAAGTACATTTAAAAAAGTATTTTTGCTCACCAGCGCAGCGTTCATGCAAATTCCCCTTCTGTCATTCTAGTGCCGCGGTTCGCGCGTGCGGGCCGTAAAGTCCTACAGTTCAGGAATGCCCGAAGGAATCAGGCACGCGAACACAAAGGTGGTTTCGCCCGTGTTGCGGAGCTGGTGCTCTTCGCCGGGAGGAACGAATACGACGTCGCCGCCCATGACGGGATTCCAGTCGCCGTTGCCGAAAACTTCTCCCTCGCCCGCGTGAATAAATATTTCATGTTCCCAGTCGTGGGCGTGTTTCGGTGTGTAGCCGCCGGGGGCGACTTCAAAAACACGCATGCAGAAATGATTCGCGCCGTCGTTTTTGCCGATCGCTACCCGCCCGGCGACGCCCCTGGCCTGGTCGTTGTCCATGTGTGTCGGTTCCTCAGATGTGTAACTCATTACTTTCATAAACAATCTCCCTTTCCGTTTTGTTTCAGGGTGAAGTAAAACGCCGCTCCCTCTCCAGGGTTCCCTCGGCCCAGATCCGTCCCCCGTGCCGATGTATAACGCGCTGTAGCGTCGCGAGGCCGATCCCTGCTCAGGGCTCGTTCTGTAGCGCTTTTCACGTGTTCGTGAAACAGGAAGGCCGTTTCGCCGGCGATCACGAAAAAAACAATAATAATGACCAGGACGAGATTGCACAGCGCCGCAAACCAGGGGAGAGTGCTTTTTTCGTCGACGGAGAGTTCTGCCATTGGTCGCCATGCTGAAGTGAAGTATCCGGACCGCCCGCCCGCACAGGGAGGGTGAACCGTTTCGGTTGCCGTGTATATGCGTTTCTGTTTTTCAATAACAATATTTTACGGTATAGTCAAAACAAAGAATCACACAAATACCTGCTTACATTGGTTTTTAACGGCCGGGCGACGTGCCCGGAGCGGAAACATCGATAAAGAGAACTTCCTGCCTCGGAACCGGGAAGCCGGGACCGCGGCATAATAAACAGCGAGGGAGGAGGTTTGCGTCATGTGGAATGCGTCACTGTGCGATTTTTGCGGCGACTGTCTGGCCCGGTGCCGATATGTTGATTACGATCGGGAACAGGCTTCACGGGAGATACGGCTGCTTTCGGAGGGAAGGGAAGCCGGAATCCTGAACCACTGCATAACCTGCATCGCCTGCAACAGTTATTGTCCTACCGGCGCCGATCCGGCCGACCTCATCTTCACCATGCAGGAAAAAACGGGAAATTCCCCGATCGTCGGCGGGTATGCTTCCATTCGGGAAGAGATCGCCAGGGGGCTCGAGGGCGGAGGAGATCCCATCCAGGTGATTCCGGGTGATCCTGAGAAGCCGGCCTTGTCATTCGACGGGTTCGAGTTCGACCAGTTTCCTCCGGGAACGATGGAGAGTTGCCTTTTCGAGGGGATGACCATGGTGCGGGGTCCGGAGTTAATGTCCCTGACAGGCATGGTTCACCTGGGTGGAGCGAGCTTCACGCCCCGGTATGCCGAAGGGGTAATCAAAAAGTTGGCTGAGTTAAAGAAAGAGATCGTGTACATTCACAACGAGGGGTACATCCTTGCACACAAGAGGGCTCCGGAACTTGGAATCGACGTGCCGTTCCGGTATCGCCACCTTTTCGAACACCTGATCGACTATCTCAGGGATCACGAAGATCGGATCACCCCCCTGAACAAGAAAGTCGCCTACCACGCGAACTGTGCCGTCCGATGGCTTCCGGAACAGGAACCCTGGCTGGATGAAATATTTGAACTGGTGGGTGTCGAGCGACCGCCGAGACGGTACGAGAGAGAAAACGCCCTCTGTTGCAGCGTGCCGATCATCACGGTCAACAAAGAAATGGCCGTCGACATGCAGGAGAAAAACGTCCGTGACGCCGTCGAATGCGGCGCCGAGGCATTGGTCACGATCTGTCCTGTTTGCGACGCCGTCTTGCGTCGACCGACGGCCCGTTTCGGCCTGCCGAAAATATTTATCACGGATCTGTGCCGCATGGCCCTGGGCGAAACAGCCTGGCCCGGCCGGGCATGACAATCCTGCTGGCTACGTGCCTGCCGGTCGCCATAGCGTGGGGGACGATTCAGCATCCGCCCCTGTCCAGGTATCCGCTCCACTGAAAATTGTTCGCCGCGATGATCTGTTTGTCGAGCGTCCAGAAGTCATAGAGGTATCCCAGGCCGAAGCCGCCGAAGGTCAGCAGATAGAGAACGCCCGTGAACCATTTTTCCATGTACATGCGGTGTGCGCCGAAGATGCCGAGAAAAGTGAGGAGCTTCCACGCGAGAGGACGGCTTATCCACCCTTCGGAGTGGAAGGGCGGCGCATTCCTGTACAGTCCTGAAAGGAGAAAGGCGTCGACGAGCCACCCGAGGCCGCCGATACCCAGAGAGAAAAAATAAATCGTTCCCGAAACCGGCTTGCCGCAATAAAAACGGTGAGCCCCGGTAAAACCGAAGATCCACAGAACGTATACCATCGACAGGCGCGGCGCATCATTTTCGCTCACCCTGTTTCCTCCTTTTTTACGAAAGATATTTCGCCGGTCATTCAACGGCAGTCAGACGGCCGTGTCAAGCGTAAAATACTGACGGAGAACGGAAACGCATCCTTATTTCCGGTGCCGGTATTTGCAATCTTTACGAATTATGAGAAAATATCGCAGTGATTTTTGCCTGTTCCGCCGGGGTGGCATGACCGGCGGCGCGTCGGTGGAAGCGACTGTTCAAACTCAATCAACAAACGGAAGGAGGGCGAACGACCGTGCAGGAAAAAATGATTATGCAGGAGGAAGAGGGAACTTTCAAGGGCGTCGAGGGGAAGAGCATTTATTACCAGTGTAAAGTTCCCGAGGCGGGGGCGAAGGCGTCCCTGCTGGTAGTTCACGGGCTTGCCGAACACGGCGGGCGCTACGGAAACATAGTGAATCATTTCGTCCCCCGAGGATATGCCGTTTATTCATTCGACCATCCGGGACACGGCAAGTCGGGCGGCAGGAGATGTTTTGTCGAGAGTTTCCAGGAGTACCTTGATACCCTGAAAACCTTCCGGGACATGGTAAGCCGGTGGCAGAGCGGAAAACCGCTGTTTCTTCTGGGTCACAGCATGGGCGGGCTGATCGCTTCGGTTTTCCTGATCGACCGTCCGCAAGACGTGAACGGGGCCATTCTGTCTGCTCCCGCCGTGTCTTTTCCCGAAGATATCTCACCGACGACTATGTTTATCGGAAAAGTGCTTTCCAAGATTACGCCAAGGATGGGGCTGACGAAACTCGATGCCACGGCGATAAGCCGGGATACCGCGGTGGTCGCGGAATACGAAAGTGATCCGATGGTCCACCACGGCAAGGTGAGCGCCCGTCTCGGCGCCGAGATCCTTCGAGCCATGGAGCGTGTTTCACTGGAAGCGGGAGCCATCACGGCGCCGCTTTTGATCATGCAGGGCGGGGATGACCGCCTGGTGTCGCCGGACGGGGCAAAAATGCTCTATGAAAAGGCGGGGGCGACGGACAAGACGCTGAAGACATACGATGGTCTCTACCACGAAATTTTTAATGAACCTGAACGCGAACAGGTCCTGCAGGACGCGGAACAGTGGCTCGAAGAACGGTTGCCGTCGCAGCCGTAAGGAGAATGTTGCGTCCTGGTGAGAAATGGCCGGTCGAGTCTATTCGCCACCGGCCGAAAAGAGTAAGAAACGTGCCATCACCGGGATCGCGCGTGCGGTGGAAAATGGAAATGGGTCAGCGAATATTCTTTTTTCGCCAGACTTCCCAGTAGAAGCGGCCCACGGAAAGGAATATGGCGAGAATAAACAGCCCCACCGTGAAGGTGGGCTGCGTATCGAAGCGCCGGTCTATCCAGATGCCGACGTAGAGGAACAGAAATGACGCGATAACGATCACGAATCCCCATACACTCAGCATGAGGATCGTCGCGTAGTTCTTATACGGCTTCATGTTTCCGCCGCCATGGTGCTGCAGCAACATGATTCGCCGCTCCTTCCATGCCGATACCCGTCGTGAGAGACGGGTCCGGGCTTGTGCGGTTTTCCGGTGAAGCCGGTATTTTCAGCTTACCAGAGTCTTCAGCGCGTCAACAACCGGGACCGTGAACAGGGCAACCAGCATCGCGTACAGCGCGAAGCTGCCGACCGCCTCGGTCATGTATATCCTGGAATACCGGTGCTTGAGGGACGTGATGATCAATCCGCCCATCACCAGGCAGCCCAGCTGAAAGTACGGAAAGGTCCCGCCCGTCGCCGTGGTCGCCACGTACTCGGCGTAGGCGAAGGAACTGGTGACCAGTACCGCAAACACCGTCATGATCATTGTCTGTAATGTCCGTTTCATCGTTCCGCCCTCCTTCGTGTCTGATTGTGTTCGTTGTCTTTCTATATTGGAAGATCCGTGCCAATCTGAACGACGGTCATGATAATATTTGTAATTCATTATTATTATTGAATATTATGGCCTTCATCGTTGTCCCGGACCACCCCACGAGAACCACAAAAACCCCCGCACGCTTCAACGAAGCGTTACGGGGGTTGAACGAAACGTGCAACTGAATGCCCGGGAGCGGCCGGAATCATTCGACCGCCTCCCGGTTGTACTCAGACTACTCGCCCGTGCCGACAACGAAACCGCTCGGCTGCAGTCCCGTTTCCGATGGGGTACCGGCCTTCCTGGCGAGATAAGCCGCACCCAGGTTTTTAATATGACTGCTTATATTGTCGAAATAGTTGAGATGCGCCTGTTCCTCGTCGATGATTGTTTCGAATATTTTAACGCTGGTACTGTCTCCGTTTTCTTTGCAGACGCCGAGAAACTCATTATATCGTTCAATCGTATCGTCCTCCAGCTTCGCATCGAATGGAAAAACGACTTCGACACCCTGCCCTTTTTCAGTCGGCGCCTCGGGTTCCGTTGTCGGTTCCCCGCCCAGTTCCTTGACGCGCTCGGCGAACGTCTCGGCGTGCCGCATTTCGTCGATGGCGATGAGCTTTATCTTGGCCGCCAGTTCTCCATAATCCATGTCGTCCAGGTTATAATGCTGATTCATATACTGGTTGATCGCCTGCAGTTCCATTGCCCGCGCCTCGTTGAGGACACGGATAACCTTTTCCCGTCGAGCTTTACGAGTATTTTTTTTCATGACATTCCTCCTTTTCAATAGCCCCCACCGAATGGTTTATTCCCTCTATCATCAATAGTCTACCGTCAGGACGGCGCAGTTTCAAGTCGAAACGCGCCGCGTAATACCGCTGTTTTTACTCTCCCCGGTGACGCCCTCTTTTTTCTCCGTGCGGCCCAGTGCTTCCTTGTACCACCGCGGCGTTCGCCTCCTCGTCCACCTGGCAATTCCGGACTTTTCGCCCACGTAATAAGCCCGGTAGGCGCTGACGGCATCACCGGGAACACGATACCGCTCCGGCATCGCCTGGACGAACTCCGTCAGACCTACATCCGGGAGAGGAGGACAGTGAAGATCCCGTACGACGACCGCCGAGCTATGATCGTCGGAACGTCCGAAACGGTAGCGGTATTCATCGTTCAACCGCAACGTCAGCTCCTTCAGCCACAGCCAGTTTTCGCGCGAACGGCCCGCCCAGAGAACACAGGGATGATTGCGATGGGTTGGACGATAGGGTGATTCCAATTTCTCCCGGGATAGAATGGTGCACAGAATTTGTGCGCCTTCGAGAATCATCTTCACCACGTGCCGGTCCGCGTGGTACCTGGCGCACATTCGAATATTACGGTCGAGAATAAAAATGTTCATGGCAGGAAACAACCACCTATTTACACTGTTTTATTTGCGTATACTCTCTTTACCCTGCCGGTGCAAATGAATCGCGCCCGAATTATTTTTTAAAATCGCTAAAGGACCGGCGTCAATCTGCCGATTGGACAGCCGGAGGTGGGCAGGTTTGTCTTCCGAACCCGCATATCCGTAATCCCATGTTCCGCCCATCGCCCTCAAAAACGATCGTTACGGTTGTCCAACAGCCGCGAAAGTGAATTTTACATGACGGATCCCCCCCGCATACTGATAGTCGAAGACAGCGCCGTTGTTCGAACACTTCTGTCCCAAAGACTCGAAAAACAGGGAATGCAGATCACGCAGGCGGAAAACGGCCGGGAAGGACTGACGGCCGCGCTTTCGAATACCTTTGATCTCATCATATCCGACGTGGACATGCCTGTCATGGATGGTTTTGCTCTCTGTCGTG
>JAGYOR010000075.1 GCA_018399535.1 Deltaproteobacteria bacterium
CACATATTCGAGTTCCGTCAGGCGGATGACGACGGTATTGACATTACTCGCGTCTGTGCACTAAAGTGACATCATGTACACGGTAACGATCAGGCGGACATTTTCGGCGGCCCACATCATCACCATCGGCGGTGTCCGAGAGGCGATGCACGGTCACAATTTCGCCGTGGAGATTTCCCTTGAATCCATGGAAATTGACGGCGACGGAGTGGTGGTGGATTTCAGGACCGTGAAGAATCACGCCGACGCCGTGTTGAAAGAGATGGATCATTCCTACCTGAATGACCTGGCCTTTTTCAAAACCATTCCTCCCACATCGGAAAATATCGCCCGTCATATTTTTGAACGCATGGAAAAGGCCTGCACTTCGCAAAATGCCGTCCTTTCGCAGGTTACAGTCTGGGAATCGGAAAGCGCCCGGGCCACCTACCGGAGAGGTAGCCGTGGTTGACGTCCAGAGTCAGCGGGATCACCGGAACATCGCCATCCAGAAGGTCGGCGTCAAGGGCGTCAAGTATCCCGTTATCGTCCTCGACAGGGCGAACGGCACGCAACATGTCAACGCCACGATCAACATGTACGTGAATCTGCCCCATCGTTTCAAGGGCACCCACATGAGCCGCTTCCTGGAAATTCTGAACAAGTATCGCGGCCAGATAAACATCAGGACCTTTCAGACCATTCTGACCACCATACGCGAGAAACTCGACGGTGAATCGGCGTACATGGAAATTGAATTCCCCTATTTCGTGGAAAAGAAGGCGCCCGTCTCCCGCTCCCGAAGCCTCATGGAATACCATTGTTCCTTCGTCGGCGAAAACAGCCGGCATCGTTCCGACTTTCTCGTGTCCGTGACGGTTCCCGTTACCACCGTGTGTCCCTGCTCGAAAGAAATCAGCGCCGGGGGCGCCCACAACCAGCGGAGCCTGGTCACCGTCAAGCTTCGTTTTAAAAAATTTTTCTGGATCGAGGATGTAATCAGCCTCGTCGAGAACTCGGCGAGCGCCGAGGTGTTTTCTCTTCTGAAACGGTCCGATGAGAAATTCGTTACGGAAAAGGCCTACGAAAACCCGATGTTCGTTGAAGACGTGGTGCGAAGCGTAGCGGAAAAATTAAACAGTGACGGAAATTTCACCTGGTACAGCGTGGAAGCGGAAAACCTTGAAAGCATTCACAATCACAGCGCCTACGCCTATATCGAAAGCGGCGTCGATTCCTGAATGACGACCAGACCGGATTCAGTTCTTATTTTTCCGTGGAATTTACGAAACGGCGGTCAATCTTCTATTCTATCGAAAAAACAGGTAAACCCCGAGAAGTCCGGCAAGCAGAATGCCCGCGAGTCCGACGGCCGAGATCCCGAAGAGGAACGGTCCCGCTTCCAGCCCGATCATCACTGAAGAACCGATGACCAGCGATCCCGCTACAAGTCCCACCGCCAGGCGGTTGGCCGAATGTTCCATAGACTGAATGAGTGGCTCCAGCCCCCGGTGATCGAAAGTCGCCCTGATTTTCCCCTGTTTTATCTGCCGGAGTATATCGTGTGTCTCACGGGGAAGTTCCCGGAAGAGCTTTACGGCATCGCCGCCGGTATCCATAAGTTCTTCAACGATCCGGCCCGGCATGAATCTCTGCAGCTTCAGGCGGCGGATAAAGGGCGCCGCCCGGGCCGTCATGTCGAAATCGGGATCAAGCATGAATCCCACCCCTTCCGTGGTGGCCAATGCCTTGATCATGAGATACTTATCAAAGGGAAGACGCAGTCGGTGCCGGGAAATGAGATTGAGTATTTTGTTCAGCACCTGCGCGATACGGATCTCTTTCAATGGTTTGAAGGCATAAAGTTCTATCAGGTGAGACATGTCTGACTCGAGGAGCCGACGGTCGGGGTCTTCCTCCGTCTCGACAATGGCAAGCAGGGCATCGGTTACTTTTCGTTCATCCCCCTGAACGATGGCAAAAACCATGTCGGCAAGTTCATCGCGGGAGCGCCGGTCCACGCTGCCCATCATGCCGAAGTCGAGGTAACAGATCACATTATCGGGCAGAATAAAAATATTGCCCGGATGAGGATCGGCGTGAAAAAATCCGTAATCAAATATCTGTGCCAGCAGCAGATCGGCGCCCCGTTCCGCGATGAGCTTCCGGTCGTAACCTTCCCCGTCAAGTCGATCCAGTTTTGACGCCTTGATTCCTTCCACGTATTCCATGACGAGTATACGGCTGGTAGTGTACTCCCGGAATATCCGCGGAACGTAAATGGCCTCATTGTCCCTGAACTGGTTGGCGAAACGCTCGGCGTAGGAAGCCTCCACGGTATAGTCGATCTCGTTTTCCAGGGTGCGGGCGAATTCCTCGGCGATTTTCACGGGGCGGAAAAGCTGTGCTTCTTCCACATACTCCTCGGCCAGCGATGCCAGGTGATGAAGAATTTCGAGGTCAACTTTCACGCGGGAGCTGATTCCCGGCCGCCTGACCTTGACGATTACCTCGTCACCCGATGCGAGACGGGCGCGGTGAACCTGCCCTATGGAAGCGGCGGCAACCGGTTCCACGTCAAAGCGTTCAAATAACTGCTCCAGCGTGGTTTCCAACTCTTCTTCAACGACGGACCGGATATCGTCGAAAGGCACGTGGACGACATCATCCTGGAGTTTCTCCAATTCGGCGATCATGTCCGCCGGCAGCAAATCGGGGCGTGTGGACAAAATCTGTCCAAGCTTGACAAAGGTCGGACCCAGTTCCTCAATTGCCATCCTGACCCGTTCCGCGCGTGTCAACGTATCAAGCCGCTTCGTCGTGGAACGGGTCACAAACTGCATTCCCGATTCGAAATACCGGCCCATGTTGATCCGGTCGATAAAATCGCCGAACCCGAACTTGATCATCACGCCCAGAATCTGGCGATAGCGGTTGACGTGACGGTATGTTCTCGAAACAAACCCGATCTTGCGGACGAGCATGAATTACTCTCCGCTCTTCACAGTTTTTTCAAGCGCGGTTATTTTCTTTTTCAGCTTGTCCAGATCGTCGCGTGTGGCAAGATTCATTTTTTTCACGGCCTCCTCGACGGCTGATTCAACCCTGCTGGACAAGTCCTGCCTCATTTCTTTCGACTTCTCGACGAACTCATCCACTGCTTCGCGGCCTTCCTTCTCTGATATTTCTCCGCGGCGGACCAGTTCGTCTATCCATTCCTCCGCCTTTTCCCGTGTCAGGGACAGGATTCCGAAGCCCATCAACATACCTTTTCGAATCAAATTTGACATGATGTTCCTCCCTCGGGATCACTCCTTTTTTTATTTTCAGTGTAAATACTCGCACCCGCTTTTTCAAGGGAATAAAGGTCTCCGGCGATACGTCCGGGGAGACGGCGTGTTCCGCGTGTCACGGTCACCCAAAATCCGCGATTGATTGTCTGCAGAGCAAGATATCGAGTCATCAATATGCAACGTCACAGTATGAAAAGTCGAAGCATATAAAAGAGATGGTGCAGACGCCCGCCCCATGAAGGGTGCATGAGAGGCCGAGCCTTCGACAAGCCTGTCCTGAGTAACACCGAAGGGCTCTACGCCCTGAAGGGGACACACAAGGCCGAGCCTTCGACAAAGCTCAGGCCGAACGGTGTGGCCGACAACCGGTCATCCCGAGCTCTTGATTTAACCCGGTCATCCTGAGCCCCGTCGAAGGATAGACCGGGCAGGCAGGAGCCGGACAATAAAAGTTCCTCTTTCGCGGTGGAACGGGTTATGGATGATTCAGCTTGTTCTGTCATTACAGCAACCTTGATGGTTCGTTCTGAATGTGCATCGGGCAGCACATATCTCGCCGAATTAACGGCATATTGAACTGTCTGTACCGTAAACAGGCTGCATCAATCGCGGATTTCTGGGGTCACTCACCTGTTGCCCAACAGACGGATCCCTGTTACCGTATGACGACTCGGGGGGGAAGGGTTAACACATCGTGAAAAGGAGGAAACAATATGGACTCCGGTCAACTCAGCGCTTTTTTCATGTGGTGCTCGATCATCAACCTGGCGCTCTTTGCGTCGGGATGGCTGACTTTTGTTTTCGCAGCAGATCGGGTATATCGTCTTCACACCCGATGGTTTCCCATGTCGCGGGAATCCTTCGGCTCGGCGGCCTATTCTGCCTTCGGACAATATAAAGTGTTGATTTTTATTTTCAATGTCGTACCATTTGCGGCACTGTCCATCGTGACGTGAAATTCGAGTCACCCCGTCTCTCATCCGGGTCCGGCGACGGGAACGGAACGAGCGAAAGTGTATCCCGGACCACAGATGCAGGGGAATGAACATATGAATACAATCGCCATTCCGGCGAAGGCGGATCGAAGATGAAACGGTTGCTGGCATTAACCGTAAAAGTTCTTGTCATCCTCCTCGTTCTCTACATTTTCGCTTATCCGCCTCCCATCGATCCCGAATCCTTTCAACCTGAACGGCCACCGTCAGCTATGGGCGGCTCCTCAAAAAACACGCCGTCCGATACGGAACTGCTTCAGGACGTGGCCGTGCTCGCCGCAGGGAAATTGTCGGAACCACGCTACACGGCCGAGGGGCGTGACGGCCTCATTTACACGGGGTTACGCGACGGCAGGATCGTACGGGTTACGCCCATCGGCGGCGCCGTGCAGGATTTCGTTCATACCGAGGGAAGACCGATGGGCCTGGCTTTTTCTCCGGCAGGCCCCTGGAAGGACCACCTGATGGTTGCCGATGCGGTCCGCGGTCTGCTCGCCGTTGCTCCGAACGGCGCCGTGTACGTTCTCACAACGAAAGCCGGCGATCGTGATTTCGGTTTCCTGGCCGACCTGGCTATCGGCGGCGACGGCATGGTTTACATGACCGACGCGAGCGTCAGGCACGATCCCGATCGATATATTCATGAAATACTCGAAGCACGTCCCAACGGACGCCTCCTGCGATACGATCCGTCAAAGGGCGCAACCATTTCGTTGGTCGACAATCTCTATTTTCCGACGGGAGTCCTTCTGGCGCCCGATGAATCATACGTGCTTGTCAGTGAAACCTGTCGTTACCGGATCACCCGCTACTGGCTCAGGGGGCCGCGGGCGGGCTCTTCCGACGTTTTTCTCAACGATCTTCCCGGGTTCCCCTGCGGCCTGTCACGGGGAAAAGACAATATCTGGATCGCCGTAGCGTCGGCCAGGAACGCCGTGGTGGACTGGCTCCATCCCAACTCCTTTCTGAAAGGCATCGTGTCGAAAATGCCGATGTCGCTCTGGCCGGGAATGAAAGCAGGAGGATGTGTGCTCGCCCTGCGAGAAAATTCCGACAAAAAAGAATCACGGGGAACCGGTTCCCTGGTTTTCTGCAATGAAACGGAGAAGCATCTTCGTGGAATCACGTCGGTAAATGAAATCGGAGGGAAGCTCTACCTGGGCACCCTGCATGGAGACGGCATCGGCGTCCTGGACAAATGAAACGCTCCGGAGTTTTTCAAAGGGTACGACATGGACAGGTTTGACTGGGTTATAATTGGAAGCGGACCCGCGGGTTACGAGACGGCCCTGGGTCTGTCGAAACAGGGGCAGTCCGTCGCGATCGTGGAAAAGGACGAACTGGGCGGCGTGTGCCTGAACCGCGGGTGCATACCGACGAAAGTCATGGCGTCGGCGGCAAAACGACTTGAAGAGGCGGGAGACGGCCGGCGATACGGCATCAGCCGGGAGGAGTCTTCGTTCTCGCCCGTCGCGCTCACAAAATACCGGAATAATGTCGTTACCCGGCTGAGAAAAGGACTTGAGCAACGGCTCTCGGCGGCGGGAATCACCATATACCGCGGAACGGCGTCCCTCGTCGATACCGCCGTCGTGAAAATTACCCCGGAAACGGCCGACGCGCCTTTCTCCGTTACCTTTGACAACCTGGTGATCGCCGCCGGCTCTAAACCCGCCATTCCATCCGCCTGGAGCGGCATTGATAACGTTGTGGACAGCGAGCGTTTCTGGGAAATCGAAGAACCGCCGAAGAACATACTGATTGTGGGGGGAGGCGTCATCGGCTGCGAGTTTGCCTCATCCCTCGCCGTACTCGGGTACGACATCACTATCGTGGAAAGCGAAAACCGCGTGCTTACGACCGAAGAGCCGGAAGTATCGGAGTTTATACTTCGTCAGTTGAAAAAAAGACGCGTCTCGGTTCTCACGGACACCACCATTGTAGGGATACAGGCCCGAAAAAACTGCCTCGAGGTCAGTGCAGGCGGTACTACATTAAACCCCGCCCTCGTCGTCTGCTGCATGGGCAGAAAAACCGAACCGGAAACACTCGGACCGGGGGCATCCGGCCTTGACATTCCGCGCTCGACGGACCTGCAGTTACGTGAGCATACCTGGATCGCCGGCGATATCGCCCCGGGGCCTCAGCTCGCCCACAAGGCCGCCTACGACGCGCGGATGATTGTTGACCGTGTCGCGGGCCGGCAGACTCAGCTTCACTACGACAACATTCCCCTGGCCGTTTTCACCAGTCCCGAGGTCGGCAGGGCGGGCCTCACGGAAAGTCAGGCGGCACAATTATGTAACGTGGAGAGCCGCCGCGTTGATTTCGCGGAGATGGGAAAGGCCATCGCCGACAACAGGCCCCGGGGGTTCCTGAAAATAATCATGCGTGGGGATACGCGCGAAATCGCGGGTATGACAATTGTGGGACACGACGCGTCGGAATTCAGCAACCTGGCGTCATTGATACTGGCGAATAAAATGACCGTCGACGATCTCCGCCGGACGGTCTTTTCCCACCCGACGCTGGGAGAAATTTTCCATGAATGCGCCGGCAGATTCTAACAAGACGAGACCTTTACGAAACCTCATGAAACCGGGATTTTCGTCATTCACTCTCACGGGTACCAGGACCGGCGCATATCCTTGCGTGTACACTGACCGGCATCCGGATACACCTGTGCACAAACTTCAGTACAAACCGCGGGCGTCAGCTCGTCGGGCCTTGATGCGTTTGTTACAGCCTATTTGATTATTTCTTTTTCTCTCAAGTAATCGGCAACCACAAGCGCATTGCTCCAGGCAAGCGTTCCTCCCATGCTAATAGCCACTGAGCAGGTTTCGAATATTTCTTCCGCCGTTGCACCATGTTCTAAAGCTCTGGATGTTTGAGAAATCATGCAATCTTTGCAGCCTGCTTGTATAGCCACAGCCAGGGACATCAGCCTTTTGGTTTTGAGGTTTATGACGCCTTCCCGATACACCGCATCTTTGACAGACCCATAATATGCATCCGCCAAATCGGGCATCTCCCCTTTTGTAGCATCAAGCAACTGCCACATTTTTTCTTCGTAGTTCAGAATTGAGTTATTCATTTTCCACCTCCTGAGTTTGTTCGTGTTAGTAGTCAGTGCCATAATGGGGCCGCAGCTAAGCGGCGATCAGACGAAATTGTGCTGTTTGAGTTGCTGAAATATTCCCGCTCCAGGTCTTCTGCATCTTTGTGGCCAATCAGCTGCATTTCATATTGAGCAAGAAACTCCTTGATCTGTCCCTTCTCAATCCCGAAATGCCACTGTTCGTCAACATCGTATACTGTCTGTATAATTACCGTTTCGCCATAGTAGATGCCTTCTTCCCGTAGAACAGATGCGTAGATGTAGTCAAACACAATCCGACTTCCCCTCTATGTTTAATCTCGAATTATTTAAAATCTCTCATCAAAGGGAACAATCGGGTCGAACCGGATGTCAGCCTGAGCCGCTCAACCTTAGTGGCTGTACTTCCCCCAGCATGTCACCAGGGCAACTCAGCCGCTTGCCACTATGACGCCCAAAGCGACAGCGTAAACTACCAGAATCAAAGCACTTTCGAATCCGATTCGGCCGATGCCGTAAGTCTCGCGTCGCACCATGCCCAGCAACAGGATAGCGGTCATGAGGATGCTGACCAGCCCCCACGTCATCTGAACCGGCGCCATGTCGTGATAAATGGAATTGAGAGGATATCCCGCGTCAGCCGCGGCCACGACGAGCATATTAAAACAGTTGGTGCCGAAGATGTTGCTTACTGCCAGAGTCAGCGCACCGTAGCGTATCGCTGCGACAGTGGTCACCAACTCGGGAGAGGAAGTAGCCAGAGCGGTAAACAGGCCGCCGATCAGGGTGTCGGAAAGCCCGGTCTGGTCGGCGATGCCCTTGGCCGCCTCCATCACTATCCAGCCGGCGATGCAGGTCACGACAGCCAGGACAACGAAGCCAAGCCACGCCGCCGCCGAACTGCCGTGATGTTGCTGTTCAGGCTTATCCGGCACTGTCTGGCGCGTCAAACGTGGAAACCACATGGGCCATGCCCGCGTGCGATGAACCAGGTGCAGTCCGAACAGATAGGCGGCGACGATCACCGGCGTGACCGGATGCACTCCCCACTGGGCGATCGACGGCGTGGCGATGGCGAGCAGCGGCAGAGTCAACAACACTATCAGCAATCCCGCCAGCATCAAGTTAACAGGGGAAGCGGCCGCATGCTCCAGATTGGCTTTGCGATAGACCATATCCGCGATGCCAAGAAACGCCAGATTCACCGCCATGCTGCCCATGACGTTGCTCATAGCCAGGTCGGGCCGGGCATCCATCGCTGCGCTCAGGGTCGCGGCGAAGTCCGGCAGCGAAGTCACTCCCGCCAGCAGTAAGACCCCGAACAACGCCTCGCCCAAACCGGTACGATCGGCCAGTTCATCTGCCAACCGCGCCAGGCGGCTGCCGGCGGTGACTATAACCAAGGCGGCGATGCCAAAGGCGATCATGCTGGGAATCAAGGATGAAAACACTTCGGACCTCTATCTACTATGACTTACCTGACTTATCTATCACTAACACAATCCCGGCAAAGGCTGAATGGGACCAAAGCTAAGGCGGTCCGACGAAAATATATTTTCGGAGGGCCGGACGCTTGAGCCGTGTGTTCGCCAGCCCCAGGCGGCGACAGACGCGGTCCCGTTTAC
>JAGYOR010000076.1 GCA_018399535.1 Deltaproteobacteria bacterium
GCTGAATATGGAGCGACAAGGACGCCAGCGTTCCCCCGACACCGTCAAATGCCGGATGGAGACGCTTCAACGGGATTGCGCGCTGGTCCATTTTCAGCGTGTAGGAAACGAGATCTTCGAAGGATGATGCGGGCGGCGCCGTGAAGCCTTCCGGAAAGGCTTCACGCAGATCGACTGTTGCAATGATGATGGTTTCTCCGTCGGCGCACATCAGGACGACCGGGGCGAAAAGGATTTTCCGGTCGGCAAGTCGGACCGAGGCAGAGACGTAATCAACGGGTGCGTCACCCGTCGGTGGCGCTTCCTGTTCCAGGTTCAGTGTTATATCGGGATTTCCGGGAGTGCCACTAATGTGGGCTTTTACCATTGCACTTCCCTGCAGGGGATAATCGAAAGGGGCCCAGCGATCCAGATCCTCGTGGGACAGTATTGCGTCCAGATTCAGATCGAAGACGGGTGCAGAAAAAATATTTTTAATTGTCCCCCGAAGAGACATCCTTGATTCTTCCGATTCAGCCTGGATCACGATCGTTTCAAGTACGTCGTCATTACGGAAGGCTTTCAGTTCGACTGAGTCAAGTGTATACCGGCCGTCGTCGAACCGAAGTCCATCCAGGGCAAGATGAAGACGGGCCGTTTCATCGAGAAGGTTGAAACGGCCCGTCGCGTCGATGTTTTCTATTTCCAGCCGGTACGTGTTTCCTGCTCCGGCGAACCGAAAGGTTCCACCGAGAAGGCGGGCTTCCCGTATAACGATGTTGCGGAAAATAATCCCGGAAGCGGGACCGGTATCATCGCTTTGTGACGGCCGGTCTTTTTCTTCGGGCAGGAGGGCCGAAACGAGGTTGAGGCGGCCCGTCTTGTCTGTTTTCAGGTCTGCCCGGGGATGCTCGAAGATGAGCCGCTCCAGCGCCAGGGTTCCTTTCAGGAGATCGGGAAGGGAGACGCGGGCCGACAGCCTGTCAAGTCCCGCTATGTCGCGGCCTTCACTATCGCGAAGCTCAATACCCTTTAATTCGATGGTCCCCCGCAGGAGGGAGATGTTCGTTCCGGACCAGAGGATCGAGCCGGGAATCATATCATTGATGCGGGACCCGGCCAGTCGACTGCCATTCTCGCTTTCCAGAAACAGCGACAGGACGGTCAGGAACAGAACGGGCAGGATGAGCGACAAGGCGGCCACGATGAATGTCAGCCGCCGGATTGGGCGTTTCATGATATACCGGTTCCGGAGGTTAGAATATCGGTTCAGATGTTACGCCTGTTCTTTGTCGAATGTCTCTGATGAATAGTGGGAGGCTTCAATCTTCGCATTGGTGCCCGGTTCCCTTAGACGGGCGATTTCTTTCTGTTGCTGTCGAGATTTCTGCCACAGGGAAAACCGTTGACCGCCTCCCACGGCGAGACCGATAAGAATGCCAAGGACGAAAAATCCGTATATAAGGACATAGAGCGGTATTTCATAGTCAATGAGAATCGAGAACCAGTTGATTTTTGCCGGTGAGCTGTTTTCGACGGCGAATGTCGCGAAGAACATGATCAGCGCAATCAACACTACTGCTTTTAAAATTTTCCACATGAATCAGATCAGCCTTTCCCCGGTCGGCCCGGCCGTTCGCGGCCGCGCTTTTCAACATGGCGCGATGTGAGAAGGCGTTCCGCGATACGGGAATAATTTGTTATTACTACACTGAAATAAAGTGGGGATCAAGAAGCAAGAAAGGCTTTGCAGGGGAGGCTTTTAACAGACGGTTCCCGTTTGGGGTCGATATACAAGCCATGGTGACGAGTATTGACAGAACAAATCGATCTGTGCCACATATCAGCCGGTTACAATCCCGAGGAGAATGACGGCGTTATGGAGACGGTGAAGGCAGACAGTAACCACGTGCATGAAACAAAAGCCTTTTACGAGGCCTTGGTTGAAAACGCCGAGGAAGCGATGTGCGTTGTTCAGGACGGCTGTCTGCGTTTCGTGAACGAAAAATGTTTTGAAATATCAGGATATTCAAAGGACGAGCTGCTTGCTATGTCCATTGAGGATATCATTCATTCCGACGACCGGGACTGGGTGATGAAGCGGCACCGCCTGCGACTTGAAGGCAAAACGATGCAGAATGTTTACAGTCACCGCATCGTTGATAAGCGCGGACATGTCCGATGGCTGGAGATAAAGGTTGTTCCGGTTCAGTTTGAAGACCGGCCCGCGGTCATGGTATGCGCCTTCGATACGACCGAGAGAAAGCTTACCGAAGACCGTCTCCGCGAAAATGAACGGCGGTACCGATCTCTTTTTTATTCGGCTCCCTCAGGAGTATTTTACTATGACACGGATCTGAAGATTATGGAAGCAAACGAAAGATTCGTGAACACATTCGGACGTGGAGGGAGGAACCTCATCGGGTTGAATTTAAGACGGATTTATGACCGTCGGATCCTACCCTGCCTCGCAATGCCGCTGGAGGGGAAGGAGGGGGCCTATGAAGGCGGATTTCGGGAATCCACGGACAGCGAAGAAATGTGGCTGTACATAAACACGGTACCCGTATATCGTGTAAATGGTGAGCTGGCGGGCGCTATCGGCATATTCAGGGATATGACGGCCAGGAGAAAGACAGAGTTGAAGCTGGAAGAACGGGAGGCCCAGCTGCGACTCAAATCACTGCATCTCGAGGAGGCGAATGCAACACTGCAGGCCATTCTGCGACACAGCAGGGATGAACTGGTCAATCTTCAGCGGGATGTGATCGTGAATATCGAGGAAATGGTTTTCCCGCTCCTGAAAAAAATAAAATCTTATCGCTCTTCGGGAAGAATTGCCGGGTATGCCGAGCTGATCGAGATGAATCTCAGGGATATAACTTCTCCGTTTTTGAGAAATCTGACTCTCAGCCACTATAATTTTACTCACCAGGAAAGACAGATTGCGCGGCTCATTCGAGAAGGGCACAAAACAGAAGAAATCGCCGAGATGCTGTCGATGTCACGCCGGTCGGTAGAGCACCACCGCTATAAGATACGGATAAAACTGGGATTACGCCATAAAAAAGCAAACCTGAGAACAAAGCTGATGTCCCTCAGCGAGCAGCGTTGAAAGTTTTTTTGCTTTCCATTCAGTATAATAAATTCACTTACTACGGTTAAATCGTGACAATAATACAGAAAAAATTCTGTATTGCCTTCTCGTGTTTTTGTGTTCATTATGTCAGCGTAATAAATTTGGGGGTGGCGTACAACGTCTGTGCAGCGTGACGCACTTCATCCGACACCAAGATTTCAATTCGAGCAAGGAGAGGAACGCCATGAGAGATTTAATTACGACGGTGGTGCAGGCACTGGTGAACAACCCACGTATGGTACATGTATCGGAAATGCAGGGGGAAAACATTTCCATTTACGAGTTGACGGTAGCCAAGGAAGATCGGGGCAGGATAATCGGGAAACAGGGGCAGACCGTCAAGTCGCTCAGGACGATTCTCAACGCCGTGTCGTCGAGGGAAAACCGCAAGGCTGTTCTGGAAATCGTCGAGTAAAAAGATTCCTTTCTTTAGAGACACAAGGGGCATCCCGAACCGGGACGCCCCTTGCAAGTCGGTGATCATCGGGGTATGCTCCACGCTTACAGGGGATTCGTGTAATTTTACAACGGCATGCCGTGTCATTGTTGGTACGGTGGTGCGTATATATCGCGTTCGTCCAGTTTCGACGCGAAAGGAGGTGCCCTCATGGTTGTTCTGACCGGTGACGGCTTGTCGCTCCGGGAGGCATTGTCGAAGGAATGGCTCGAAACGAACAGCCGCGGGGGCTACTCGTCGAGTACGGTTGCCAACTGTCATACCAGACGGTACCACGGGCTTCTCGTAACGAATCTTCCCGATAGGGGGGGACGTTTCGTACTTCTTTCCAAGTTTGAAGATTCGATAAGGTTCGGTGAATCTTCGATTCGCTTTTCGTTGCACCGGTACCCGGAGGTTTTCGACCCGCCTGAACTCCCGGACCTGGTACGATTTTCTCTTGACTTGCACCCCAGCTTCACCTACCGGGCGTATGGTATTCAGATCGAAAAAAGTATCATGCTGTCGGGAGAAAGCGACGTGTTCCTGGCGCGTTATGAATACCGGAAAGGCGAAGGGCCTGTCCGGTTGAGCGTGAGGCCCTTTTTCGCGTACCGCGGTATTCATGAACTTTCCCGGGAGAATAATGTTTTCAGGAACATCGCTGATCCCCTGAAGGGAGGGTTCTCAATTGCGCCCTACGATGCAATGCCGCGCATGTTCGCGTCGTCGGGTCATGCAATGGAATTTATACCCGCGCCGCACTGGTATCGTTCTTTCGAATACGACGTGGAGCGGGAACGGGGATTCGATTACAGCGAGGATTTGCCGACGCCGGGTTTTCTGGAGTGTCAACTTGACCCGGGAGATAGAGTGACACTCTCCTTTTCGCTCGGCGAACCCCCCGATGAAGCGGAACATTTATGGGAACGGGAACTGAACCGGCGAAGACGGCATCGGGCGTCCCGTCGAAAGAAAGTCAGAGG
Source organism: Deltaproteobacteria bacterium (assembly GCA_018399535.1). GTDB lineage: Bacteria > Desulfobacterota > Syntrophia > Syntrophales > UBA2210 > MLS-D. The sequence goes on from JAGYOR010000076.1 coordinate 4,541, forward strand.
GGAAAATCTGTTACAGGAACATTTGGCGGAAGCTGGAGGAGTCTTTATTATAGGTGATTCCCGCCATGATCTCTCCGTTGTCGCCGGCTATCACTGGTTTTACGTGTGGGGACGGGACACGCTCATCAGCCTGCCGGGACTGACCTTTTACCGGGGCAGAATGCGGGATGGCCTGGACATCCTGAAAAGCCTGGGTTCGTTGCGTCGAAACGGCCTCATACCGAACTGCCTTTCCGACGGGAATGACGACGCGGCTTACAATTCGGTCGATGCGTCTCTCTGGTATTTCTGGTGCCTGCAGGAATATGTCAGGCTTTCCGGGGATATGGATACGATTCGGCGACGGTTCTGGACGGTCATGAAAGATATTCTCGAACATTACCGCGAAGCGGGTAAAGACAATCCCGTCGTTCGACTGGAAAGCGGCCTGCTTGCCGTGGGGGACGGAACAACGCAATTGACCTGGATGGACGCGGCCGTGGATTCAGTGCCCGTAACGCCGCGGAGCGGTTGCCCCGTGGAGATAAACGCTCTTTGGTACAACGCTCTTGCTTTCACGCGCGACATGGCCCGTAAAACGGGCGTTGATCCGGGATTCGACGTGACGGCGGAACTGGAACGAACAAAGCAGGCCTTCAACGATCTTTTCTGGATTCCCGGTGGCGAATACCTCGCCGACGTCTGGAACACCAACAATGGTTCACGCGACGAATCCGTGCGCCCCAATCAGATATTCGCGGTTTCGCTGCCCCATACGCCGTTGGACGACCGCGGACGGGCACGTAAAATCGTCAAGAAGGTGACCGATGAACTCCTCACGCCGCGAGGGTTAAGAACCTTGTCGCCGCTGGATCCCCGTTACCGCGGTCAATACGGCGGCGACGCCGCGACGCGCGACGCGGCGTATCATCAAGGTACAGTATGGCCATGGCTTCTGGGGCATTACGGCGAAGCGCTGCTGAAAACAGCGAGGGACAAACGCGCGGCACGGCGGAAACTGGCGGCCCTCCTGGCGAATTTCGAGCCTCATCTCTACGAAGCGGGACTCGGGTTCGTTTCGGAAATATTCGACGGCGATGAACCGCATGCTCCCAGGGGATGTATCGCCCAAGCCTGGAGTGTGGCCGAGCTTTACCGACTGTCCCGGCTCATTGAACGTCGCGGGTGATTTCCACTCAGATCATTTCCGTTGGCTGTTGTTTCCTGGCAAGTATAAAAAGGTGGGCGATACCGAAAAAAAGGTGTCGTGAACGTATAAGGTCGAAACCCCGTTTTCTCATGAATTCACGCAACAGGGACGGCGAGGAGAACTCACGTACCGAGTCGGTCAGGTAACGGTAGGCGCCGTCGTCTCCCGACAGGAATCGTCCGACAAGGGGCAGGATGCGTGTTAAATAAACCAGGTAGAGACGCCGGACAGGCGGATTGGAAGGAAGGGAAAATTCAAGAATCGCCGCACGACCGCCGACAGTGATGACCCGGTGCAATTCATCAAGAAAAGCTTCGATATTATTCATGTTCCTGATGCCGAAGGCAACCATCGCTTTGTCGAAAACACCATCATGAAAAGGAAGGAGCAACGCGTCGCCGTTGACGAAGAATGAACGGTCAGAAAAGCCGCGACGCCCGCTCTTGAACGAGGCGATGGCAAGCATTTCCTGTGAAAGGTCGATCCCCACGACGCGACAGGTTTTTTCCGATTGTAGTACGCGCAGGGCGAGATCGCCGGTGCCGGTGGCGATGTCGAGTACCCGGTCGCCCGGCTCAACGGCGAGGTTTCGAACGGTGATGCGTCGCCACGTCTGGTCGATGCACAGGGAGAGCACCCTGTTGACGAGATCGTACCTGAAAGCGATCCTGTCGAACATGCGCCCGATTGTAGTCGGCTTCTTGTCGAGCATCGTGGGGCCCTTCCTCGTGGGGAATGATGGCAAGATATAAAGCCATGTGTTTCAAAGGTCAAAGAATTTCTTAAAGACAGTCTGATGATTTTCGCTCGCGGGACTTTTCGCTGTTGACGGGATACGTTCCGCATATTATTTTCCGCGTCGGGGTAGTATAAGAAGAGGTCCTTCTGCCGGGAATGTGATCGAGGCCCCGTATCCATCCGCGGCATGCCTCGGGAACGAAGCAGGTTCGAATGTACCGGGCGTGAATATATGCATGGGAAAGGATGAACATGGAGATTTTTTTCAACCCCCTTTCGGTGGCTGTTATTGGTGCATCAAACAATCGTTTCAATCTTGCGTCGACTATCTGTGGTCTTCTGAAATCAACGGGCTACGATGGATCGGTCGTTGCGGTCAATCCGAAAGGGGAGGATGTCCACGGTTGTCCCGGCTATCGCTCGGTCGGGGAAATTCCTCACGACGTCGACCTGGCGGTTATCCTCGTACAGGCGTCATCCGTGCCTGAAGTGGTACGGCAATGCGGTGAAAAAGGAATCCGCCGGCTTGTCATCGAAAGCGCCGGCTTCGCCGAGAACGGCGAGGAAGGGCGGCGGATTCAGGAGAATATCGACACCATCGCGGAGGGTTATGGCATACGCTATTTGGGTCCGAACTGCCTGGGAACGATGAGCACGGGACGTGCATTCTGCTGTTTTTTCGGTGTCTGGCCCGATTCCCCTCTTATGGAAATCATGCGCCGTCCCGGCACTGTTTCATATGTTATTCAAAGCGGCGGGCTTGCCGGTCTTGTCATGGAATCGCTGCTGTCCGACGTGGTTGGAATTAACAAGGTCGCCTGCATAGGCAACAAGGCGGACATTGACGAGGGCGACCTCGTGACGTATTTCGAAGGGGACGGCTCGGAAGTGATCGGCATGTATCTCGAGAATGTTCCCCGTGGACGAAAATTTTTTCAAGCGGCGAGCCGTGCGGTGAAACCGCTGCTGGTATACAAGGCGGGCAGTACGGAAGAGGGCGTCCGTGCGGTGTCGTCGCATACCGCGGGCATGGCAAACAACGACGTGATTTTTGACCGGGCGTGCGCGCAGGCGGGAATCATCCGGTTGCGTTCCATCACCGAACTGTATTCGCTTCCGAAAGTATTCGTCACAATGCCGCCGCTCAAGGGCAAAAACGTAGCTGTATTTACCAACTCGGGCGCCTTCGGCGGTATCTCGGCAGACTTTGTCGCTAAAAACGGACTTTCCATGGTCCGCCTGTCGCCGGAAACAAAGAAAAAACTGAGGAAAGCTGGTCATCTTTTCAACGCGGACAATCCTGTCGATCTCGGGCCGGGTTTGTCAAAGCAGAGTTACCTCGATATTTATGAAATTCTTCTGTCGGCGCCGGAAGTTGACGGGTTGCTGCCGATTCCGAGTATATGGCAGAATTTTATCATTGATTCCCTCGTGGACCTGCTGGATATCTGCCGGGCCTACAACAAACCGGCGGCGATCTACGTGCCGAACGCAGTCAAGAGAATAGTGGCGATTCGTGAAGAGCATCGCCTGCCTCTGTTTGAATCACCAGAAGAAGCCGTCCGGGCCCTGGCTGTGTCGTTGAATCATTTTCAAAGCGTCGCCGAAAAAAACTCTCGGCGTCCGTCGGTAACGGGGATGCCGCATGATTTGAAACCGGGGGCGGGAGCCCGGGTAAGGCCGATTGTGCCCGAAAGTGAGAAACGCGCGGGTGGAAAAGAACGCGTCAGGCTTGCCGCGGAGGAAGCGGTGCCGTATACAGAGAGAAATGCCAAATAATTGTTCCAGCGAAACTGTTTTCGGAGGGTGCCATGAAAATTTGTCGCGTAGCAGAAATGAGAGACCTGGACGGGGGTGCCGGTGAAAAATATGGAATAGAAGCACTACTCCTGATGGAAAATGCCGGTGCAGGAACGGCGTCGGTCATTTCCCGGGAACTGGACGGGGTAAAAGAAAAAAATATTTTAGTGCTTTGCGGCGGAGGCAACAACGGCGGTGACGGGTTCGTCGTCGCCCGCCACCTGCTTTCTGCCGGTGCCGCTCCCCGGGTCGTCATCGCTTCGGATCCTTCGAAGTATCGGGGGGCCGCTCGAAAAAATTACGATATTATTCGGTCTTTGCCGCTGGAATTGATGTACCTTGACGACATCGGATCCAGGCGGCTGAATACACTGTTCAGGAACGCCGATGCGATCGTTGACGCGATCCTGGGCACCGGTCTCGATCGCGAAGTACGCGGTGTTTACGCCGATCTCATAAATCGAGTGAATATGGCGGGGAAACCGGTAATCTGCGTGGATATTCCTTCCGGAATAAACGGTGATACGGGACAGGTTATGGGAACGGCGGTCAGGGGAGATTGCACCGTGACCTTCGGTCTGCCGAAGATAGGGAACATCCTTCACCCGGGATGCGAGACGTGCGGGCGCCTTTTTGTCAATCACATCTCTTTCCCCCGGGAACACTATGAGCAGGGCACTATTGCGATCGAGCTGAATGAACCGCCGGCT
>JAGYOR010000077.1 GCA_018399535.1 Deltaproteobacteria bacterium
GGGAACGACCGTGTATTGCGATATTACCAACCGTATCATCCGGCCGTCCTGCGGGCGTTGAAAAAAATCGTGCAGAGCTTTGAGCGGCACGGAAAGGAAATTTCTCTCTGTGGGGAACAGGCACATGACGTGGACTATCTGCCTTTTCTGGCAGGGATCGGCATCCGTACGTTAAGCGTTGATCCACGCTGTATTCCCGCCGTGCAACGAACCCTCGTCGAGGGTACACTCGAGGAATGGGTGCATCATACCGAATCACTGCTTGCTGAAAAAACAGTGGAGGGCGTTTTAACCCTGGTCCGGGATTACCGACAGTCACATTATTTACCGCTGGATTCACACGGTTCCTGCCAGGTACGGGCCGGCATCCCTGAAGAGCCGGTTTAGGGCGGCGCGTTTTTGTGTCTGAAAAACCACTTGTTGAGCCGGTGGGTTTGATGGTACGAAACTGTTCAAGATACAGTTTTTAACAGCGTCCCTATTCGGCGCCGTTGATTCAGAGAGACATCGCGGAACAGGAAAATACGGAGGTCCGTGATGAAATCGTCCAGAGACTCCTTACACTATCAACCATTCAGAAAGCTTGCCGACGCGGGGGTTGAGACGTCTCGTCCTCGCCCGGCCGACATTTCCCCGGAACCGCGGGACGAAGGCGAAGGAGTCGAACTGTTCCTGCGTGCCGTGGAAGGCGCGATTCCCATTGACAGGGGGCGGGAATACAGGGGGAAAACCGAATGCTCTTCACGCGACGTTCGCAAGGATGTTTTTTTACGGGATGACGACGATGAAGTGCTGGCGTCCCTCAGGCAGCTTGTGGAAAACGGGATAGGATTCTCTGTTTCCGACACGCCCGAGTATCTGGAGGGCGTCCTCTATCATGACTCGAGCGATATCGCCGAACGCTTGCACCGGGGCGAGTTTTCTATCCAGGATCATATCGATCTGCATGGCATGAGGCTCGACGAAGCGCGCGACGCCTTGAACGATTTCTTCCGGGTTTCGCTCGAAAGAGGTCTCAGGGGTATTCTCATCATCCACGGCCGGGGCAAATCGTCCCCGGTACGACCCGTTTTAAAAACGCTGGTGAAGGAATGGCTGGAGAAGGGTCCTTTTCGTTCGCGGGTCATCGCTTTTTCCAGCGCACGCATGTGTGACGGCGGGGCGGGAGCGACCTACGTGCTGTTTCGCTCCAGGCCGCTTACGAAACGGGGGCGAAAGCGAATGAAAGGAAAGGAAAAACGATGAAAAGCGGCGCCGTGTTCGCGGTACCGCCGGCAGGTTACGCCAATGCCTGGCTGGTGGAAGACGAAGGCAATTTCATGGCGGTTGACGTGGGAACGAGTCGTGCCGCGGACAACCTCCATTTTTTCATGAAACGCCACTTGAAGGTATCGCCTGGACGGCTTTCACTGATCACGGCGACTCACTTTCACTGCGATCATGTCGGCGGCGTGGAGCGGCTGATCCGTTTATGCCCGAAAGCGCAGGTTCGTTTCGCCCGTCCCGTCGAACGATACATTTCCGGCGAGGAAAAGCTGGCCGTGCCTCCACCGGAACGTTGGATGATCGGTCTCACCGCGATAATACTGAGGATGCCCCGGGTCCTGAAAGGAACACTTTACAGTCTGAGGAGTTCCCGAGTGGGTATGCCGGTTCCCCTGTTGCGTGGACGGAACAGGGTTTCGTTCGAAGCGCTTTGTGATCTCGATGAAACGACCGTCCTTGAAGGGTTTCCCCACTGGCGCGTCGTTGAAACGCCGGGGCACACGCCGGACAGTATCTGTTTGTATAACGAGGCTGAAGGAATTCTGATTTCGGGGGATACTGTTTTGAACATGCGGGGCAGGGGGGAGCTGAACAGTTTCTGCTGTTCTCCCGATGATATCAGGAGGTCATACGAAAAGCTTCTCGGGCTTCGGATTGAATCCGTTTATCCGGGGCACGGTACGCCCATCGAGGGAATGCAGGACGTACTTCGAAATGTCAGGCGGGACAGGCTGTAGGATCCATGCCTACGATTCATCTTCAGCTCGTTCGGGAAGGATGATACGGCGTTTTTCCGGATCGTCGCGGGGGCGGTATAAAATGGCTACATGACCGGTTGTGCCTGCCACGATACAATCACACCGGTCTTCAATTCGACGCAGCAGGTCTTTTTTCATTTCTCTATCTTCGGCGGCGGCTATTCTGACCTTGATCAGCTCGTGAACGTCGAGGGTTTCGCTGATCGATTTGATGGTCCCGTCCGTGAGACTGTTTCGCCCGATGATGACGACCGGTTTAAGCTGGTGTGCAAGTCCGCGGAGATATCGTTTCTGGTAACCTTTCAACGGGTCATTCATGAGGGCGCGTTCCTTTCATTGTGCCTTCGTCTTTCATGACTGGTCCGGTTGATCCGGACGTTACTTCGCCGTCATTCTTCGGGTCGGGGAACATGGCATCAATGACGGCGACGATCCAGCAGGCGATAATTACAAGAAGGCAGGCCGAAATCAGGGAAGACGACGTGTCGGTGACGGCTCTCGAGGCCTCGAGCGACAATACTTCCAGGCTGAGGTCCTGTGACTGGATCGATTCCAGGACGGAAAGAGCGGCCCTGATAGACGAAACGATGACTGTTGCGAGGGCCGCGGCGGTGAAAAATATTAACAGGAAACCGCGAAGATACCTTCTGAGACTGATCTGTCCCGCGCCCGGAAATAGCAATGCCGACAGGAGAACCGCTTTCGTTGATGCCTTCATGATCACTTTCCGCCGGATGTGTGTTCCGGAATAACAATTTGAAATAATTTAAAATAGTCATATACAGTCGGCTGTTTGATAATGCAAGCGTCATGATGCCCCCGGCCTTTCTTCTTGCGGCATCCGGCCGTTGCCGATATAGTTGTTTGAAGTTGTTTTCGGTGCTTTATGAACATGTGATCCCGTTCAACGAAACCTGTGCGGCTTTTCTGCGGCACGGCAACATTCGGAGTGTATTGTTTTTATGATTGAGGGCGGTACCTTTTTTGAAATAGCTGTGATCCTGGGCCTGGCGTCTGTCCTGGGGTTTGTGGGACAGAAGCTGCGTCAGCCCCTGGTTATCATGTTTCTCGTGACGGGCATTATCGCCGGGCCCAATGTTCTTGGAATTATTCAGAGCTATGACCAGATTGAACTGCTCGCCCAGATGGGTATTGCCATACTGCTTTTTATTGTCGGGCTGCGGCTCGATCTCAACCTGATCCGCACCACCGGCGCCGTGGCGCTGGCGACGGGAGTGGGGCAGATAGTTTTTACGTCGGCGGTAGGTTTTGTAATGGCGTTCGTTTTCGGCATGAACGTCATAAGCTCGGCGTATGTTGCGGTAGGCCTGACCTTTTCCAGCACGATTATCATTGTAAAACTGCTGTCCGATAAAAAGGAAATCGATGCACTGCACGGAAAGATCGCCATCGGGGTTCTGATCGTTCAAGACATTGCGGCGGTCCTGGCGCTGGTATTGCTGACAACGCTTGGCGCCCGGACGGGCGTCGAAGAATCCGCCTGGATCATAACGCTTGTTGTTGCTGTGAAGGGATTCGGGTTTCTGGCGGGTGTCTGGTTTCTCATGGTCTACCTGATTCCCGGACTGCTGAACCGCCTGGCCGCCTCGCAGGAGTTGCTCGTTCTTTTTGCCATCACCTGGGCGATCCTGCTGGGCGGCGTGTCGGAATTGCTCGGTTTCAGCAAGGAGGTGGGCGCCTTTCTGGCGGGCATATCGCTTGCTTCGTCGCATTACCGGGATCTCATCGCCGGAAGGCTGACGAGTCTTCGGGATTTTCTGTTGCTTTTTTTCTTCATCGATCTCGGCGCTCGACTCGACTGGGCTGCCGTCGGCTCCCAGATCGTGCCGTCAATCTGGTTTTCCGTTTTTGTTCTCCTGGGAAAACCATTTATCATTTCGGTCATCATGGGCTTCATGGGATACAGGCGTCGGACAAGTTTTCTGGCCGGCCTCGCCATGGCCCAGATCAGTGAATTTTCACTTATTGTGGCCGCGCTCGGGCTAAAGTTGGGACACATCACCGATGAAACCATGGGACTTATTACGCTGGTGGGTGTTGTAACGATTTTCGCCTCCTCGTATATGATTCTCAACTCCGCAAAGATCTATCAGTGGCTCGAGGGTCCGTTGAGGTTGTTTGAAAAACGTGATCCCTATCGCGAAACACTGGATAACCTTCCCCCGGAGCTGATTCCCCGGGTAGACGTCATCCTTGTCGGGCTGGGAAGTTACGGCAGCGGCATCGCCATGCAGCTGCTTGCCAGAAAAAGAACGTTCGTGGGTGTCGATTTTGATCCAGTTGCTCTCGAGCGCTGGATGGCGTCTGATATTCCCAGCCTGTACGGCGACATGTCAGATCCCGAAATGCTGGAGCAGCTGCCGCTGCACAAATCCCGCTGGGTGGTCTGCACGGTACGGAACAGGCAGTTGAGTCTGGCACTGCTGAACCTGCTGAGACACCAGGAATATGCTGGCAAAGTGGCACTCACGGCGACAAACGAGGAGGAGGACAAGTTATACAACCAGTCAGGAGCTCATGTCGTGTTCTGTCCTTTTCGGGACGCGGCGGAGCAGGCGGTGGATTCGCTGACGGATGCCATGGACGTACTCCCGGATGACAGTGATATGCCGATATCGTTCAGGGAAATACGCATCGGCTCGGGATCAGCCTATGCCGGTCACGCTGTGCGGGAAATTCCACTCAGGGGGGAGGCCAATGTATCAATCCTTGCCGTCAGCCGGGGAGGGCAGGTGTTTTACAATACGAGCCCGGATTTCCAGGTATATCCGGGAGATCGACTGGTTCTGGTTGGGTTTCCCACGGAATTGAAAGAGGCCGAGAATTTACTCAGCAGGCAGGCGACATTCGATACAGATGATGACTCTCCGACAGATCGATTTGATATAGCGGAAATATCTCTCGGCCCGGACTCGCCGCTCAGGGGATTAAGCCTGGCGGAAGCGGGGTTCCGGCAGAAGTACTCCGTCACCGTTGTGGCCATTCGCCGCGATGAAGGCCGTATATACACACCGGGGCCTTTTGAACAGTTGAAGGCGGGCGACCGCCTCATGGTCATCGGGTCAAGGAAGGAAATTAAAACCTTGAAGCAGCAGGAACCCCTGTAAGATCGTACCGGCGATAATACTTTAGAAAAAGAGACTTTTCGAGTGAACCCTTGAAGTAATATTTCCGGGTGGTTAATTCTGCCGGCAGCCTGTACCTTGATTTATCGTGAAATGATACTTATTTTTTATACCAGCATCACATACAAGGAGAACCCCCGTATATGAAACGCATCATGCTTTTTCTCGTTACAAATATCGCCATACTGGCGGTGCTGTTCATCGTTCTTCACCTTCTGGGCGTCGATACGATTCTCGACGAGCAGGGTGTCGGTCTCGACATGACCAGCCTGCTCATTTTCGCCGCGGTTTTTGGTTTCGGCGGTTCATTCCTATCACTGGCGCTGTCCAAGTGGATGGCGAAACGTCTTACGGGGGCGGTGGTCATTGAATCGCCGCGCAACGAGGTCGAGGCATGGCTCGTCAACACGGTCAAACGCCAGGCATCGGCCGCGGGAATCGGAATGCCCGAGGTGGCGGTTTACGACGCTCCGGATCCCAATGCCTTTGCGACGGGTATGCGTCGCGACAAGGCGATGGTTGCCGTCAGCTCGGGATTGCTCAGATCGATGAACCGCGACGAAGTGGAGGGAGTTCTCGGTCATGAAATCAGCCACGTGGCAAACGGCGACATGGTGACCCTGGCCCTCATTCAGGGGGTTGTAAATACCTTTGTCATCTTCCTGTCCCGCGTCGTTGGACATCTGGTAGACCGCGTTATTTTTAAAAATGAACGGGGACACGGAATCGGTTTTTTTATAGCGACGATCATTTCGCAGATAGTCTTCGGCATTCTGGCAAGCATCATCGTCATGTGGTTCAGCAGAAAAAGGGAGTTCAGGGCCGACGCCGGGTCCGCAGCCATCGAGGGACGAGGAAAGATGATTGCGGCTCTCAGGCAACTCCAGAAGTCGGCATCGACGCCTGGTCTGCCGGACCAGATGGCCGCTTTCGGCATATCGGGCGCGCGAACATCGGGCATCAAACGTTTGTTTATGACGCATCCGCCGCTCGAGGAACGCATAGCGGCACTTGAAGCGTCGGATAAGTAAAAACCCTGATTAAAAGAAAAACATCGCAGGCCGTCCAGGGAAAAGAGTGATCCACGTAAAAACGGGGTCGCTCTTTTTTTATATTCCAGTGGCAGGTACCCGAGGAAGAGGGGAGTCGAAAAAAAACACGAAAACCCCGGAGCGGAGCTGCCGGAGCTTTTATAAGCGTGAAGTAATTATGAGACTCGTTTCCGTGAGCTAATTATACTGTATAATAGTATTATGGTACTGAGATGAAAATATTTATACAGTATATTTTTTTCTTGACATGTATAGATATACAGTCTAAATGCAAAGTCAGATATATCTCTCATCTTTCCGATTCCGAGAAATCTTTTTCCGAAGAGAGGATCCGACAATGAATAACGAACGAGACAGGGAAATCAGCAGTAAGGAGGTTCTTGAAAGAACAGGAATATCCCGGGCCACCCTGAACAATTACATTAAAATGGGCATTCTTCCGCGTCCCAGCGTGAGAATCCCTGAAGCTAGCGTGACCGGGACACGAAGGATCGGCTACTTTCCTCGATGGGCGTTGGACCGTATCGACGAGGTTCGGCGCCTGAAAAACGATGGATTTTCGATTGAAAGCATCGTTGATATTCTTGGAACAGCTGAAACAAACGGAGGGGACCAGCATGCCGAAGAGGAGAGACAGTCTGATCCTTCCCGGTCTGAATCGAAGACCGAACCGCCGAATGTCCGGCAGAGTGAAGGTGAAACGCATAGAAAAAACACGGCACGGATCGACCTGGACAGTATCGGAGCTCCCGCGTACTTCATAAACTATAAATATGAAATCGAATGGATTAACGAGGCGGCGGAAAGGGGCATTTTTTCAAGGCGTATAAGCTCCATTCGGAACGGAGAGGGGCGAAATATCTTCAGGCTGATCCTTGACTGGGAATTCCGATCGAATCTCGCCAACTGGGACGAGTTGCTCGATGTTCACATGGCTCTGTTGAAAGAGCAGCGTCTTATCGATGACGCGGCCGGTCTTTACGAAGGAATGTCGCGTGAAGAACTTGAATTACTGGAAATGAGCTACAGGAAGGCCGGGTATTCCGGCGGAGAGTCGACGATACGAAGGGTCCCCATCAGGTTAGACGGAAGGACAGTAACGGATAACTATTCGCTTTATGTATCTTTTTTCAGGGAGGGCATCTTGTTTGTATACGAACACAGTGAAGAGCTGCTTGAAGGAATAGTGGAATATCTTCACAACCGGGGCGCTGTCATTCAGGAACTCCTGTCGAAAAAAATGCCGACACTCATACCGTTTGCGGTCCTCGTTGCAGATCTGCAGGAATCCTGCCGGATCTGCGCGGAACTTCCACCTGAAGAGTATTTTGAAATGATTCATGAAATGAGGGAAAACCTCGAAGAATCGTTCAGGAAATATTACGGCATTCACGGAAAGCACGCCGGCGACGGCATGGTGTATTATTTTCTGAAACAGCGTGACTCGAATTATATTGTAAATGCTTTATCCTGCGCCCTGGAAATAAAGGAACGAATGAGGGAATTTTCACGGCGGTGGAAGGCGCGGAAGCGTTGGCTCAACGAACTCTACCTTAACGTGGGAATAAACGAAGGGGAAGAATATTTCGGTGTTCTTCGGGCTTCATCAAGCATAGAGTTTGCCGCCCTGGGGGAAACGATAAATTACGCAGCCCGCATCTCGGACCTGGCGCGATTCGGCACCATACTGGTGACAAAAAACCTGGTGAACAAACTGAAAAATGAAGACAGGAGCATGTTCGTCATGGGACTTCGCAAGAGACATCCGGAAGGCGAGGTATTTGTAGAAAATATTTTTTCACGCGTTATAGACCTGGCAGGTCCGGACGATCCGTTGAAAGCGAAATTCATGGATGTGGCGGCATTGCCCGTGACCGAGCTGGCCGGTCGACTGGCGGAGGGAACGCCGGCGTTACGATAGCGCGGTAAGGGGATCAGCATGTTACATGTGGTACAGCTCTTCACCGATAATACGTATCCAGTTCTCGCTGAGTATTTTCAGGGCGCCGGATACGGAGTCGACGCCCAGGATAAGCACGGTCATCGCCCCTGTTCCGAGACAGGGGTAAATATATTCCACGTTGATGCGGGCGTTCCTGAGCGGCTTAAGGACTGCGTTCAGTCCTCCCGGGTGGTGGGGCACAACGCAGGCGATAACATCGGTCACATCGATGTCATACCCGGCCGATTTCATGACGTTAATCGCCCGTTCGGGATCATTTGCAACGAACTGCAGGCGACCTTCCTTGCCCTGGGCCTTGAAATAAATGGCGATGATATTGATGCCGTTGGCGCCGAGGAGGTCACTGACCTCGGAAAGGGCCCCCGGTTCATTTTTTAAAGAATGTCCTATCTGTCGGACTGTGTTCATGACGCCGTTCCTTTCAATACATAATCCGCTCCCATGTCGAGCGCCTTTCTGTTGAGTTTCATCACGGTTCCGGACTTGCCCTTGACGTTCTCCTGGAGCCCGTTCATGATCGATTCCAGCGAGGTGAGCCGGGTTTTCGCGACGAACGCCCCCAGCATGATCATATTAGTGACCCGGTCTGACCCGAGTTTCCTGGCGATATCGTTGGCGGGTATATGGACGTCGTGCAGGTCGT
>JAGYOR010000078.1 GCA_018399535.1 Deltaproteobacteria bacterium
GGGTATTCGCTTCCGCCCTTCGACAGGCTCAGGGCGAACGGGTTCGGGGACGACAGTATGCCGGGAGAGTGTTATCTGATAACTTCATTCCACTTTGTCATTCCGGGGTTGAACCGTAATTCGGCATTCTTCTTCATCCCGGACGTGGTCCGGAATCCGCTACACTTCGTCATTCCGGACGTGGTCCGGAATCCAGGGGGTATCTTCAAAGAGCTGGATTTACCTTGGGGGCTATAGCCGGTCCTCGCCCGGCATGACGTGAAGGGAACCGCAATTACGGAAGGCACTGGATACCGGCCTGCGCCGGTATGACGAAATAAATCGGGATAATGGAGGAGATGGGATTGGAGCAATAAAAACAGCTGGGTACCGTTAGGCATGCCTGTACGGGTACCTTGCTCCCGCCCTTCGACAGGTTCAGGGCGAACGGATTTGCGGATATCGGCCCCTGTGCCCGAACGGATTGGTGAATATCGGCCCCTGTGCGAACGGGTTCGGGATGGCGGTATAACGGGAGGGTAAAATAAAGATTGTGAAACCCGAACGTGCTTTGATTTCTGGGGCCGTGTCGAGGCTGTTCAGGTTTTGCGTTTCAGGTTTGCCCGTTGCATCACCGACGCGGCTATTTCCTCCACTGACATGTGGGTGATATTGAGAAAGGGTATTTTTTTTCTGCGAAAGAGGTCTTCGGCAGCCCGGAGTTCCTTGCGCACCTGCTTCATGCTCGCGTAAACGCTGTTGGCGCGGCGCTCCTGCCTGATCTGGTACAAACGCTCCGCTCCCACGGTCAGGCCGAAAAGTTTTTCCTTTTCGGGCTCGAGTATCTGTGGCAACTCCCCCCGTTCGAAATCTTCGTCGGTGAGCGGATAATTGGCCGCCTGGACGCCGAACTGCAGGGCCAGGTACAGGCAGGTGGGGGTTTTCCCCGTACGGGAGACGCCTGTTATTATGATGTCGGCCTTCGAGTAGTCGCTGAAGGCCGAACCGTCATCGTGCTGCATGGTGTAGTTAACGGCATCGATGCGTTCCGAGTAGTCGCCGGGATCGCCCATGCCGTGGGACCGTCCGGTAACCGGCGATGATGTCACTCCCATGACTTCTTCCATGGGACCGGTGAAGGTCTCAAAGAAATCGAAGATGACGCCCCGGCACATTACGAGGCGCTTGCGCAGGTTCGGACTCGTGAGTGTCGAAAACACCAGCGGTACCAGCCCTTCCCTGTCGGCTGTCCTGTTGATGCGCTGGATGACCCGGTCGATTTTTTCGGGCGTGTTGACAAAGGGAAGGCTGATTGTTTGAAAGGTGACGAGTGGAAACTGTGTCAGCAGGGTATGGCCCAGCGTTTCCGCTGTGATGCCTGTTCCGTCTGAAATATAGAACACCGTTCGTACCATCTATGCCCCAGCTTTTACCGTGTAGCGCAGGATCGCCGTTTCCCCCGGTTTGACGGACAGGTCAAAACGCACGGTGAAGGCGTTGACGGCCGTGAAGGGGTGACTGCTTTCCGTGATTTCCCAATCGCCGGAAAGCTGTTCCAGGCATTCGACGACGACAGGGTCATTCTTACGGTTTGTTACGGCAATTTCCCAGCTCGCCTCGGAAATACGGGAGGTGACGCGTCGGAATTCGAGCTGTTTACGCTTTGCCGTGATGTCGAACGCACTCCCGGCCTTGATAAAAACGTCGGTGTCTTTCGGCGTGTGATTGATGCGGTCTTCGCCTATGAACCAGCGCCTGTCTCCTTCGCCGACCTGGTACAGGCGGACAAGTCCCGCCGGAAGCGGCATGTCCAGGTTGTTGGCTTCGTCGGTGCGAAAAGACAGCGATACTTCAACCGGAATCCGCGTGTCTTCTTCAGTCCGCTGGTGGGTATACCTGCCGGGTTCGGAAACAACCCGGTAGTTTTTTTCCGGGCGAATGGCGCGGGGTGAAAAGAGTTCGATCTGGCGTGACTGGTTGTTTTCGATCGTCACCGGCCGTTTTAACTCGTACCGGTAATATTCGAAGAGGGGTGCCTGTGTGAACTGTTCCGACGCGGGCGCGCTCTGCATAACCATCGTTCTGTCGCCGAATGCCGCTTTTTCCCTGTTATCCCGTTTGTTGACGTCGCCCGCGACAAGTGAAATTCTGGCATTGCGGTAGTCGACGCCGCTCCGGTTGTCGATCGAGACCCAGGCGGACAGTTTCCCCGTCGGGTTTTTATCGTTGATTGTAAGCAGGTAGTTCGCCCGCCAGTCGACGTTGCCGGTGAGATAGGATAAAGCAATAAGGCGGTTCCCGGCTTTTTCGTTTTCAAAAATCCAGGAAAGCGTCGGTTCCGCCGTCAGATCTTCCGGAATGTCGGGAAGAATCATGATGCCGGGATGGCCGATATAGATTTCGTCGCCGATCCGGTAAATCGGAACGTCGCGGTTGCTGAGAAGCGTGGCCTCCACAACGTCTTTACGGTCCTGGTTCCTGTTGTAATCCACGAGCTTGACTGTTTTCCCCAGGTACCGCTCCAGGAGGGCCGCCCTGGTGATCAAGTCGTAGGAAAAGACCTGCTCCAGAACGCGGAATCCACCGGGATAATCAAGACAGGAAACGTGGAGGCTGTCGGGAGTGATCCGGGCGGCTATATCGGTCAGGAGCAGCTCACCGCGGCCGGCGGGAAGAGCTACGCGCCGGGTGTCCGTGACGAGCGCCCGTTGCCCCGTATATACCGCGAGATCCAGGGAGGTCTGGTCGCCGGCGGTGCTCGTCGACGCCGTTTGCTCCGCGTAAGCGGGGAAACATGCAAGAAGAAGACATGTTGCGATGATGAGTGAACGGATTTTCATGGCGGAAGTTCCTGTGCGATGATTTTTTCGGTTCCCGTCCGGTATCGTACCCGAGCGGAATGCATTCATCAAGCGCAAAGATCGGTTCCGCCGTGAATAAGGTTTAATAAAATTTTGATATTGGTACGCCTGTCAATCAAATTAAAGAATCGAGATTCCGTAAGAACAGTCTCCGGGGCGAGTCGGCCGTCTGAAACGCTTACATGTTCCGGGACCGCCGAAGCATTGTCAGCCGGCAATCGCCAGCCAGCCTAACCAGGCAAGTACCAGCGCCGGAAGCGCCCGTCCCACGATGTAAATTCTCCAGACCCACCATTTACTGCGCGCCCCGAGAGCCGTTTCAACCCGATGCGCGGGTACAAACCAGCAGAACAGCGTCGCGCCGAAAATACCGGAAAAGATCACGACATTGGTCCCCCCGAACTGGTCTATGACGTCAAGAAAGGGCTTGCCTCCCAGGGTCAGCTGGACGGGAGTGAAGCTCAGGGCCGAGGGAATTCCCAGGATGATCATGACAACCGCCACGACCGCCACGGCATATCTGTCCCGGATCTTCAGCTCTTCAGAAACCGACGAAATGATCACCTTCAACCCGGCCAGGCATGAACTGAAGGCGGCAGTGAAAAAGAGACTGAAAAAAAGAATTCCGAGCACCGCCCCGTTTGCCATGTTGTTGAAAACCGACGGCAGCGTTGAAAAGGCAAGCTGTGTTCCTTCATCCGGTTGCAGGCCGAAGGTGAAAACGAAGGGGAAAATCATGAATCCCGCCAGGAGAGCCACGGAGGTTTCCGTGCCGGCCACTAACAGGCAGGCGCGTGGAATATTGGTTCTCGTGGGAATGTAACTGCCGTAGGTGACAAGATAGCCCTGGCCGATAGCCATCGAATAAAACGCCTGGCCCAGGGCAAAGATCCAGAGGCGGCTTTCCCCAAGGCGTGAAAAATCCGCTTCCAGAAGAAAGGTTTTCGCTTCTTCCCAGCCGCTCGTCCGTGCTGCAATGAATACCAGGGTGATGATCAGCGCCAGGAGCGCGGGCATGAGAAATTTTGAGAGTTTTTCGATCGCCTTGACGCCGTACATGAGGAGGCCGGCGGCTATAACGGTTACGGCCATGAAATACCACAGGGAGTTATTTCCTGCCGTGAAGTCGCTGAAATCAGGGATGTCGAACCGCCAGGCGGCCACGGCGTAACCCAGGGTCCAGCCTGTAATGACCAGGTAGTAGCTGGTGATTACCGTTGTCAGAAGGACCACGAACCATCCGTAGGCGGTCCCGAGGCGATTGACCTGCCGAAAGGTATGGACCGTGTTGCCGGCGGCGAGTCTGCCGGCGCCCACCTCGAGCATCATGACGGGCAGTACGATTACCGCCAGGCACGTAAGATAGGCGATAATAAAAGCCCCGCCGCCATTTTCTCCCGCCATGTAGGGAAAGCGCCAGATATTCCCCAGGCCAACCGCCGCGGCGGCCATGGAAAAAACAAAAGCTTTTTCCGATGTCCATTGATCCCGGTCCCGGGATATGATTTTGCTGGTTTTCTCCATGGGTTGTCAACACCTGTTCCGGCCGGTAATTCATCCATTCAGTAAAAAAGGACATAACAGACCCTACCCGGCCTGTCAAAGAACGGGGAGAGGGCCGTGACCTTTTGACCTTGAACGGGTGTCCGATCTGTTTTATACAATAACGGAAAAAGCAGAAACGGTCTCGGAGGGAAGGGGGAGCATGCCGCACGTCATTGTCAAGCTTTACACCGGGAGAAACGAGGAGCAGAAAAAAGATCTCGCCGAAGCTGTGGCGGACGCGGTGGTCCATTCTCTCGGATGCGAGAAAAAGGTCGTTTCGGTGGCCATCGAGGAGGTCGATCCGGCGGCGTGGCCCGAACGGGTCTATCGACCCGATATCCTCGAAAACGTCGACAAACTGTATCTGAAACCCGGGTACGACCCTTTCGGCGAGTCGTAGCCGCCGATTCGGGATACCGGAAAGGAGCTGAAAGTGGACGGTAAAGAGGTGCTGTATCTGCTGGCCGAACATGAAAAGGTCATCGGTGATTTTTACCGGGCCTTGTCGCGGTGTTTTTCGGACCAGAGGCAATTCTGGGAAAGTATATCCAATGAAGAATATGTTCACCGCGACGAGGTGCTTTCGCTGCTGAAACCCCTGGAAAGCGGGACCATCCGTTTCACCGGTCGTTTCAATGAGAAGGCGATAACCTCGTCGGTAAATTTTATCAAGGCGCGGACAGCCGACGCGGCTGCCGGGACCATTCAACCAATGGAAGCCTTTGCGACAGCGGCCAGCATCGAAGCCTCTCTCCTGGAGAGCAAGGGATTCGACGCGTTTTCAGGTAGCGCCGATGAGCTGCGGCGTGTGAAGGACAAATTGCTTCGTGAAACGAGGCTTCACCGCAACATGATCATGACCGAGAAGGAGCGTGCCGGGTTGAAATAATCACGGCGCGTATCGGAGCGGCTGTGTGTCAGATAAAAACGGTATGTCGAGGGGAACCTTGTCCAGCATTCCTGCCGGAGGAGAAAAACAAATGACAGAGCGGACCCGGTCATATTCAACCTTTCTTGAATCAGATGCTTATCGCCTCCTGGTGGAAAATGCCAACGAGGCGATTTTCGTCGCCCAGGACGGATACATCCGCTATGCCAATCCAAAAACCTGTGAGTTATCAGGTTATTCGAAGGAAGAGCTTCTGTCGGAACCATTCGCCGAGAAAATACATCCCGAGGACCGCGACATGGTCGTTGATCGCCACGTCCGGCGTCTCAAGGGAGAAAAACTTACCGACGTTTATTCCTACCGAATCATAGATAAAAAAGGGAATGTCATCTGGCTCGAGATGAACGTGGTGATGATCACGTGGTGGGACAAATCGGCCTCGCTGAATTTCGCCAGCGACATCACCGACCGGAAACGGGCCGAGGACGCACTCAGGGAGAGCGAGGAACTTTACCGGACGCTCTTTCATCTGGCCCCTGTCTCGGTGCTCAGTTATGACCGTGAATTAAAGATTCTCGATTGCAATGAGCAGATGGCCCGATTAATGGGTGCATCGAGGGAGCGTCTCCTTGGATCGAATCTGCGTCTCGTGCGTGATCAGCGGGTGGCCTCCTCCCTGACAAAACCCTTCGAGGGAGAAGAAGGATATTACGAAGGAGAATACCATACCACCTTAAGCGGCGTCGAACTCTGGGTTATGGTGCGCACCTCGCCGCTTCGCAACGGCGACGGGAATATTGTTGGCGGGATCGGAATGATTCAGGATATGACGGATTTTTATAACGCCCACAAAGAATTGACGATCAAGTCGCGCTACCTGGAAGAGGCCAACACGGCTCTCCGCGTCTTTGTCCGCCGCCGGGAGGAAGAGCGGGCGAAGATTCAGAGCGACGTGGTGTCAAACATTCGGACCCTTGTTTTACCCTACATTGAAAAAATGAAGATGTCCCGGACGGAAGATGACAGGCGGGTTTTTGTCGAACTTATCGAGAGCAACCTCAACCGCGTGGTATCTCCCTTTCTTCGCGAGGTGAGCAGTTACCAGTTGAACCTGACGCCGCGCGAGATTCAGATTGCGAACCTGATCCGCGACGGCAAGTCAAGCAAGGAAATCGGATTGCTTCTGAATATTTCCGCGCGATCCGTCGAATTTTATCGGTCGAAAATACGGAACAAGCTTGGATTGAAAGGCTCGAAGACAAATCTCAGGTCGCAATTGCTTGCGAATACCTGATGGTTGAAAAACCCGACGGCCGGTATCGCGTCGGTGAACTCAGTATAACAGATAAAGACATGAAAGGAGTGTGACTGATGATCAGAACAGTCGATCAGTACCTGGACAGCCTGGATGACGGCCGCGACGTGTGGTGCATGGGAGAGAAAGTAAAGGATGTCAGGACCCATCCGACCATCAGCGGCATAATCAAGACAGCGGCGCTGGATTACGTTATGCCCAACAAGCCTGAGTACCGGGATATTTTCGTCACCCGGGACGAAGACGGTGAAGAGGTAAATTTTCTGCTCACGGCGCCGAAAACGTCGGAAGATCTTCAGCGTCGAAGGGAATGTTTCGTGACGGCCATGAGAACCGGCGGCGGTGTACTACTGCACTGCATGGGCGCCGACGCGCTTGCCGCGTTCACCGTTACGGCGGCTGTCATGGACCGGGAACTGGGAACCAATTACAGCGAGCGGGTTGAACAGTACCGGAAAATGCTCATGAAACAGGACCTGGGAATCACCGGCGCCATTACGGACGTCAAGGGCGACCGGAGCCTTCATCCGTCAAAGCAGAAGCAGCATCAGGATTATTATCTCCGGGTCGTCGACCGTCAGAAAGACGGAATTATAGTCCGGGGCGCCAAGGTTCACATCAGCGCCTCTCCCTGCGCGAATGAACTGCTTTGCTCGCCGTGCCGGACACACGGAGAAGCGGACAAGGATTACGCCCTGGCATTCGCCGTACCCGTCGCGACGCCGGGCGTAAAACTGCTGGCCGTTGAACCCGTTTCCCGTACCTACGGCGAGGAAGGCGACTTCGATTATCCGAGAACAAGCGCGCTCCAGCCGACGGAGAGCCTGATCGTGTTCGACGATGTCTTTGTGCCGTGGGAACGGGTGTTCATGTGCGGTGAATGGCAGTTTTCACGAACCCTGGCCTATGCCTTCGCGAGTTACCACCGGCTTTTCGGGACCTGCAAGATGGTGGGGAAACTTGAAGCCATGACCGGCGCTGCCGCTCTGGCCGCCGAATATAACGGCATCGAGCATGTCGATCACATTCGGAAAAAGCTTGCCTGGATGGCCATGATCAGTCACATGGTCCTTGAAATGGGGAAAGCGGCCTGCCTCGATCCGGAAAAGGAATTCGGCCACGATGTCGCCATGCCCAACCGGATGTCCATCAATTCGGCAAAGTACACCTTCGCCAGCAATTTTCACCAGATGTGCCAGTATATGCAGGATATAGCAGGGGGGCTCAGCACCACCGCGCCCTGTTACCGGGATTGGCAGAACCCCGAAATTCAGCCTTACATCGACAAATACCTGAGTGCCCGGGACGGTGTTTCCACGGAAGACAGGTTGCGGGTCATGAGACTGATCAAGGACATGACCGGCAGTTACTGGCAGATCGATACGATTCACGGGGAAGGGTCCATGGCGGCCCAGCAGATGTTCCTCTATGGAAGCGCCGATTGGGATCGTCTCAAGGCGGCGGCGAAACGTGCCGCTCATATTGAGGGATGGAAAGACAACCCGGTTTACGGGAGCCTTCTGTCCGCCGATGACGAGGTCCCCATGCCCGACTATGATGAATCGTACGCGAGCATTCCCGTCACGGCAGGAAAGTAAAAAGAGCGGCACGTATTTTCGGGGGGACGCCCTGAACTGAGCGGTGGCCCGGATGGGAGAAAAGCGGGAGGTATCGACAACGGCAGGTCCGGTCACCGCGAAAGGGAAAGAGGAGGAGGGGATGTTTAAAAAAATAGTATATCCGACTGATTTTTCCACGGAGGCGGTCCGCGCGCTCGGCTTTGTCAGAAAACTGAAAGACGCGGGCGCGAAGGAGGTCGTGTTGCTGCACATTATTGACCGGCGCGGCCTCAGCGATCTGTCGCGGTTTGCCACGAAAGACATCGCCGATATCGTGGACGAACTGGAAGTCAAGGCCCGGAAGGAACTGCAGAAGATTGAAAAGGAACTGCACGATCTGGGATTCAAGGTGACCATAAGGATCGAGCAGGGAGACCCCTTCAAGGAAATCCTGCGCGTGGAAGAAGAAGAGGACTCGTCCCTGATCGTCATTGGCGCGCGGGGGAAAGCCGACACCTTTCCCGCCGTGCTGCTCGGGTCCGTGTCCTACAATCTTGTCAGGAAGGCGACTTGCCCGGTGCTGGTGGTCAAAAGGTAACGACGGGTGTTTTGCGAGGCTGCGGACCCG
>JAGYOR010000079.1 GCA_018399535.1 Deltaproteobacteria bacterium
GGGTCGCAAGGCGGTCCGGACGCTCACCGGGGCGTTCGGTGATTCCGGAATGACTCTGGGGTGTTTCGACGGCGTGACAGACAGCGTTGACCCGGCGCTGATCAATTTTCTGGTGACGATATGCGCGGAAAAGGGATACGACGCCCTCATCGCCCTGGGCGGCGGGCCGGTTGTTGACGCGGCGAAGATTCTGAACCTGGCCCTGTCGATGAACGTGAAGGACGCGGGACGGCTTTCGAGCGAAACGCCGATCAAAGCTCACCTGCGTCCACTCGTGGCGGTGCCCACGGCTGACGCGACGGGTCTGGAAACATCGAACACGGCGCGTTTCAACGGGATGGTTTTTCGGTCCGGGTTTCTCGCGCCGAGTCTTGCCGTTGTCGATCCTCGCCTGGCCGACGCGCGCGACGGAATGACGATCGCGGCCGCCGGAATAGCCGCCCTGGGGCGCGCCGCGGAGGCGCACGCGAGCGCCGGCTGGAATCCTTTCCGCGACGCCTATTCCTTTGCCGCCCTGCGTCTTCTCGGTGAACATCTTCGGAACGCCGTCGCACGGCCGGGCAACAGGAAAGCGTGCACGGCCGTCGCGAACGCCGTGGCGATGTCGGGATGTGTTTTTTCCAACACCGATGATTCTGTGCTTCACAGGCTGGCGCAGGCCGTATACGATATGCGGGGTGTTCACCCCGGCGTGACGATGGCCCTGTCGCTGCTTCCGGTTTTCGAGGAATACCGGGGCGGGGAAAGGTATGACATCGCTTCCCTGCTTCAGCCGCTGGCGGGGGACGACGAGTTCGTGCGGACGCCGCCGGAAAAGCGGGCCGACGAGGCCCTGTCTGCGCTCCAGTCACTCGTCGCGGGTGTCCGGGAGGTCCTGGGCGGAAAGTTGCCCCGAAACCTGCAGGAAGCGGGCGTACCCGGTTACATAATGGACGATATTTTCGAGGTGCTCGATCGGGACGCCGACGGTGCGTACCTGCGTTCCCTTGCCGGGCAGATTTGGAACGGGTCGCCGCCGGCCTGAAAGAGAGGGTGAATCCATGATGCTGCCGGGTTATTATGAATTCTGCTGCCGTGTGACAATCGCCGCCGGTCATGACGCCCTGGAGCGGATACCGGAACTGCTCGCCGGGCGGGGAGCGGAAAATCCGATGATTGTCACGGACAAGGGAGTCGCCGGCGCGGGACTTGTCGATATCGTGTCCGACGCGCTGCGGGATTCGGTTGATGTCAGTTTCGTCGCCGACAATGTTCCCCCCGACTCGGATTTGAAAATAGTCAACGAACTGGCGGCGGTGTACCGGGAAAAAGCTTGCGACTCAATTATCGCCGTGGGGGGCGGTTCCGTCATGGACACGGCGAAGGGAATCAATATCGTCGTTTCCGAGAACGCGTCCGACCTGATGGAATTCAGCGGGATCGGCGCCCTGAAGCGGCCCCTGAAACCGCTGATCGCGGTGCCCACGACGGCGGGAACGGGGTCGGAGGTGACGCAGGTCGCCGTGATCAAGGACCACGAGAAACACCTGAAAATGGCGTTCGGCAGCTATTTCCTGCTTCCCGATGTTGCCGTTCTCGATCCTCGTATGACGCTTACCATGCCGCCCGCGGTGACTGCCATGACGGGCATGGACGCCATGAGTCACGCCGTGGAAGCTTATTACGGGCTTCAGAAGAATCCCCTGAGCGACACCCACGCCCTGGAGGCGCTCGGCCTGCTTTACAGGAACCTGCCCGTTGTCATTGAACGTCCCGACGACCGGGACGCACGCCTGGCCATGGCCGTCGGGGCGTGTCTCGCCGGCATCGCCTTTTCCAATTCAATGGTGGGGATGGTGCACAACCTGGGCCACGCGACGGGATCCGTCTGCGGCGTGCCCCACGGCTTGTGCATGGCCGTGCTGCTTCCCTACGGTCTCGAGTACAACATGCACAAGCGGCGGGACGTCATCGGAGAAATCCTGCTGCCCCTGGCGGGTGAGGCGGCGTATCGCGACACGCCCGGTGAAGAACGGGCGGAAAAGGTGATTTCGTTAATAAGGGAGATGAATTCACGCCTCCACGAGTTGACCGGGGGACGGCACGCGCGCTGCCTGCGCGAGGTCGTCGACCGGGATGGCGCGCCGATGGTCCCGCGGGAGGTTCTGCCGGAAATAGCGAAAGCCGCGCTGCTCGACGGGGCTTCCGTGTACAACCCGGAGGAAGCGGATTTCGAGGATAACCTGATGGTTCTGGAGACGGCCTGGGAGGGGAACCCGCTCGATCGCGCCAAGGTCAAAAAGGGATGAACGAGCGAAAGGAATGTGCGTCATGAAAAAGCCCTACATGGGAAAAATCCTCATGGTCGACCTGACCGGCCGCACCATCGAGGAGGAAGCCCCGTCAGAGCAGGTGTACGAGCAGTATCTTTCCGGCGTGGGACTGGGTGCCTACATCCTGTACAACCGGGTGCCGGCGGGCGCCGATCCGCTGGGGCCGGACAACATGCTCGGTTTCTGCTCGGGTCTGCTTACGGGAA
Source organism: Deltaproteobacteria bacterium (assembly GCA_018399535.1). Classification (GTDB taxonomy): domain Bacteria; phylum Desulfobacterota; class Syntrophia; order Syntrophales; family UBA2210; genus MLS-D. The sequence continues at coordinate 2,519 of JAGYOR010000079.1, forward strand.
CGGGCAGTCTCTTTTCGGGCCGGTGGACGCTGGTGGGCAAGTCTCCGCTTACCGGCGGCTGGGGCGACGCGAATTGCGGCGGGACCTTTGCTCCCGCCATCAAGCGATGCGGCTTCGACGCCGTGTTCTTCAGGGGAATCAGTTCCGAGCCGGTGTACCTGTACATCAAGAACGGCAGGGCGACACTGGAGGATGCGGGCGATCTCTGGGGCAGGGACGCCGTCGAGACGGAGGAACACCTCAAGGAGCGCCACGGGCGGAAAGCGGCGGTGGCCGTCATCGGTCAGGCGGGCGAAAAGGTGTCTCTCATCGCGGGTGTCTGCAACGACGGCGGCAGGATCGCGGCGCGGTCCGGCCTGGGGGCCGTCATGGGATCGAAGAAACTCAAGGCGGTGGTCCTTGACGGCGTGCAGCGCGTCGGCGCCCACGATCCGGCGGAAATGAAGCGTCTGAGCCGGCAGTGCATCAAGTGGGTGAATTTTCCCCTGCCCCTTACGTCGGCCCGCGTGTTCGCCCGCGTGGGTTCGTTTCTGCGGATCACGCCCCTCGCCTTTCCCCAGGACGGGCTCCTGTACAGGTCCATCCTGAAGAAATGGGGTACGGGGGGTATGAATCAGGCGTCCGTCGAAATGGGCGACGCGCCGGTGAAAAACTGGGACGGTTCGAACCGCGATTTTCCCCCGGCGAAGTCGAAAGCCATCAGTCCCGCGATAGTGACAGACAGGCAGATTGTCCGGTATCATTGTTATTCATGCCCACTGGGGTGCGGCGGTATCTGTGTCTCGGGGGGAAAATATCAACGCACGCACAAGCCTGAATATGAAACTGTCCTGGCGCTGAGTTCCCTGTGCATGAACGAGGATCTGGACAGTATTTTTTATATGAACGAGTTGCTCAACCGGGCGGGAATGGATTCGATTTCCGCCGGTTCAGCGGTTGCCTTCGCCATCGAGTGTTATGAAAAAGGTATTCTTACCAGGGAGGACACGGACGGACTCGAATTACGGTGGGGGAACACGGAAGCCATTGTCGCCCTCATCAGGAAAATGATCCGGCGGGAGGGGATAGGGGATCTCCTGGCCGACGGGACCAGGATCGCCGCTGGCAAAATCGGCAGGGGATCAATTGAATTCGCTGTTCAGGCGGGCGGGCAGGAGCTGCCCATGCACGACGGCCGCAATGATCCGGGTTTCAACGCCCATTACAGCCTGGAACCGACGCCGGGGCGGCATACCATCGGCGCCTACCTGTACTACGAGATGTTCCAGCTCTGGAAACGGGTGAAGGACCTGCCGAAACCGGGCATGCTGTATACGAAAGGAGACAGGTACACGGTTGACGCCGACAAGATCAGCATGGTCGCCGCGTGCAGCAAGTACATGAACCTGGCCAACGCGGCCGGCATGTGCCTGTTCGGCCTTTTCGTCGGCGCGACGAGGACTCCCATGTTTGAATGGCTCAACGCCGCCACGGGCCGACAGACAACGCCCGAAGAGTACATGGAAATCGGTGGAAGAATCCAGACCCTGCGGCAGGCCTTCAACGTAAAACACGGGGTTGAACCACGGGACAACTTCGCGACGGCGCGCGCCCTGGGAAAGCCTCCACAGAAAGAAGGCGCCAACAGGGGACGGTCCGTGGATATCGAAGCGTTCGCTTCCGGGTACTGGGAGCAGTTCGGATGGGACGGCGCCACCGGTAAACCAACGGCCGAAACCCTGGGTAAACTCGGCATTGAATAGGGGGAGAGATCATGCCCTACAGCATAACAGAGAAGTGCGACGGCTGCGGCGCCTGTGTGCGTGTCTGTCCCGCCGACGCCATAACAGGTGAAAAAAAGAAGCTTTATAAAATCGACGGTGAGCTGTGCATCGAATGCGGCGCCTGCGGCAGGGTATGCCCTCGCGCGGCTTTACTGGACGCCGCCGGTGTTCCCTGCGTCATGGTAAAGCGGTCTGAATGGCCCAAACCCGAGCTCATCGTCGAGAATTGCACTGCCTGCGGCCTTTGTGTCGACGCCTGTCCCGCGGGATGCCTCGAGATGTCGGAGTTTCCCAGATCCGGCGGGTTTGACGCTTATCCGTGGCTCAGCGAACCGAAGGCCTGCATAGGCTGCGGTTTCTGCAGCCTGGAATGTCCGTCCGACGCCCTGGTGATGAAAAAACCCGAAAAAACAATTAAAAAGGAGACCGCGGCCGCTCGAGTCGCGTCCGAAGCCGCCCGATCCTGAAGTACTGCAGGAGATTGATAAAGTCTTCGTTTATCCAGGGGTCGTTCCGCATGCCGAAAAGGTGGCTGTCGCAGGAACAATCGGAACAGCCGAAACCGGGAACAGACCAGTCGGAGATCCGGCCAAGCGACGAGGCGATGTCGCATTCGAGACGGTCGCTTGAACGGATGGGCAGGGCGGTCACGCCGTCGGCCTCGTTCCGCAGATAGTCGATGTGCCAGTGGTGGTTCTTGCGTTTCCTGAGGTGCCGGGCGATCCGTTTCGACAGTCCCGTCTTCGCCGATCCAGCGTAACAGTAATAGCCCGCAGGGAACAGCACGGTTCCCAGTCGTCCGACCGTGATCCGCCGGTCCGTATCGAGCCTGAGCAGCAGGATGTAGCTTCCCGAATCACGCGCTTCCCGTTCCACCACGTCCCAGGGAATGGTCACCATGCGGGGCGGGGATGAAATCGTGAGATCGTCATTCCAGGTGACGGCAAGGGGCGTGAAACTAATTTTTCCCCGTGTTGACAGCATGGCGTCGGCAAACGCCGGGTCTGTGTGATAGTCGGGCAGAAACCATCGCACGCCGGGCGAGTTGATGATGATCAGAACTTGTCCCGCCGTTCCGTTTTTCGACATGTCCGCGAGCTCAAGCAGATGCCGCCTGCCCCGGGTCGTGACGGCGTCGGGAAACATGGCCGTCGCGCCTTCGAAAAGCGTGCAGGATTTGACTTCCATGAAGCATTCCGAGCCTTTTCGTTCGAGAAGGAAATCAAATCGGCTTCGGCCGACCGGCGCCTCACGCCTGACGATGGTCGCGTCTTCACAACCCGGAACGGCGCCGTTTCGAAGCAGCCATTCCGCCACCCGGTTTGCCATGTGGGTATGAAGCATGACGGGCCGCCCGTCCCGTTCGACGGCGACGGCAGTGTGGGTGAATGTGCCGGTTCCGTTGTTTTTCGCGAGGTACAGAGTCCGCCCCGGGAGAAGCAACTCACGGAGGCGACCCGGGTTGGGAAGATATGCCGAGGTCCGCCGGCCCTTCAGCAGGCATTCGACGATGAACCGGTTCGGGCGGTGAAGAAACGTGGCGGTTGCCGTCGTTTCGAAAAGGTGAAGACGTTGAGAATCATGCGCGTGACGCGCTTCCTGTTGTCCCGGTGGGATCACATGGATCCTTTATCGCAGTTGAACCAGGGCTTCCCTGATCCTGTCGTGAATCAGCCGCGAGGCGAGGTTGTTTCCCGTGAGCCCCACCCTGACCGCCACCGTGGTGAGCTCGGGCTCGAGATACTCGACGGTGATTTTCACATCTTCGCCTTCCATGTGGGCGCGCCAGGTCCCGGATGAAATCTTTTTCTCCGTTTCCATGACGGTGGCGTTCATGTTATTCAGGGCTTTTTCCGTCGCTTGCCAGGTTTTCTCGAAGGACGCCGTGTAATCTGTTTTCAGGGTTCCATCGGTGTAAAAGAATTTCCCCGATTTGACGCCTACAACGCGGTCCCCCATCATGACGGCGGTGTTACAGCCGGCAGTGAACAGGAAAAAGAGCGAGCAGGCTATGAGAATGAAATACAGAGCCGGGCGCTTCATGGTCAATCCCCTTTTTGCTGGTCGTAAAGGTTAACGATTCAGTCGGTTGCCATCTTTTGCAATATTAGGCCACGCGACGTGCGATGTCAATTCAGAAGCTGTAGTAAAACGCCCTCACTACGGACCAGAGAAGTACGATGACGGTCAGGCCGATGCAGGCCATGGAGAGGTAGCGATGCCAGTGATTTTCGGTTTTCTTGTCGTTGTAGCCGAGAAGAAAGGCCAGTCCCACGCCGGCAAGCGCGCCTCCGCCATGAGCCCAGTTGTTGATGCCGGGAACGAGAAACCCGAAGACGCCTATGAACACCAGCCATCCGAGAACCTGCTTGTAGAGTGCCGTGCCGAAGGAGCCGCCCCGGCTCTTGCCGTAATACAGGATTGCCCCGATCAGGCCGCAGATGCTCGCCGAGGCCCCTATGGTGAAAGGAACCCCCGCCGCGTAGGACAGGGCGAACCCGGCGATTCCCGTGCCGGTGTAGATGACGAAAAACCGGTGAAGACCGAATTCATGAATGACCAGGGGGGAGATCTGCCGGAAGGCGATCATGTTGAACAGGATGTGCAGGACGCCGCCGTGCAGGTACGAGGCGGAAACAAGTGTCCACCAGGCGCCGAAACGGTCAATGGGAATGACGCCTGTCGCTCCCATGAGCAGGAGACTGTTGCTGGACGGAGACAGCATGGAAAGTGGATTGCCTGACATCCCCACGGCCGAGGGGTTGAGTATCAGCGTCAGGAGATAAAAAGCCACGTTCACGCCGATGATAATCTTGATAAGGTCGTAGGGATTCCGTATCAGACTGCCAAGAAAATCGCGATTCATAAAACCCGACGGGTTTTTCATGCCGCAGTAAGGGCAGACTTTTTCCGAGGCGCTGATCAGTTTTCTGCAGTTGGGGCAGAGCAGGGAATTGCGTTCACGTGGAGCCATGCGTCGTTTCCTCGTCTATGGTTACAACCAGAGATAATTCATCATGAGGGGGATGGCGATGAAGGTGCCCAGGGAACTCCCCACGTTGACGAAGACCACCACCAGGAGAACACGGGTTATCTTGTTGTGCCAGAAGCCCTTGATGGTGGATATGTCGTCCCGCAGCGAGATGACATCCCTGACCTGCGGTTTCCGCAGGGATGCCTCGGTGATTCCCGCCACCCAGCCTGCCGCCATCATGGGGTTGAGCGAGGTAAGCGGCGCCGCGGCTATCGAGGCGGCGATAGTGGCCGGATGGGCTAAGACGGCGAGCGCGCCCAGGCCGGCCAGCGTCCCGTTGACAAAAAACCACCATTTCAGCATATCCAGGCTTCTTTCCGCCCCTCCCTGAATGAAGCCCGTTACGATAATTGCGATAACAAGCGCCGACAACCCCCAGGCGATCGCCCGGCCCCAGGGACTTTTCGGGGGTATCTCGTTGAGCGGCGCGATGTCTATATCTTTGTCCAGGTTTTCCAGTATGCCCGGTACATGGCCCGCGCCGACGACGGCGACGACTTTCGGTCCCGGCGCCGCGGCTATGGAACGGGCGAGATACCGGTCGCGCTCATCGATGAGGGTGATTTTCGCCCCCGGCAGTTTTTGGCCGAATGAAGCCAGGGCGATTTCGAGCATATCCTTGTTTTTCATTTTTTCGATGTCCTGCTCCGAAATGTCCCGGTCGAACACCAGTGACATGACGGTCTCGAAAAAAAGCCGGATTTTGGAGATAAAACCGATTTTTCTCCATGTCCTCGTCAGGGTTGTCCTGATATCGCGGTCGGCGAGGACCAGGTCGGAACCTGTCTGCTCGGCCTTCAGCACGGCCCTGAGCATTTCATCACCCGGCCGAATGCCGAATTTATCGGCCAGCTTTTTCTGCACGGAGGCCATCAACAACTGGGAAAGGAGCAGGGCTGTCTGTTTCCGGCGTATTATTTTAAAAATATCCGTCGCTTCCCAGGCGTCCTTTTGCTTGATCGCCTCGTAACGCGATCGGCACAGCTCGACGCAGATCGTGTCCGGCTGCTCCTCGTCGATGACGCTGTCGACCAGGTCGGCGCTGTGGCGGGATACATGCGCTGTTCCAACCAGCACTATAGTTTTCCCCTCGTGTATAAGGCGGGTGACGTTTTCTTGTTCCATGGCATCCTTCACACGATAATTTTGCGAAGCTAACAATATTTTCACCCCTTGTAAAGAGAAATGACGCCGCCACAATGATGCCCGGTCTATCCTTCGACGGGGGGCTCTCCTGAGCTCTGTCGACGGGCTCTACCCCTGCGGGGCACACGAGGATGACCGGGTTGATACGTGGTTCAGGGTGACCGGTGGCTGGTCATGCCGACGGGCGCCTGGATGCCCGGTCTATCCTTCGACAGGCTCTACCCCTGCGGGGCACACGAGGATGACCGGTTTGATGCGTGGTTCAGGGTGA
>JAGYOR010000008.1 GCA_018399535.1 Deltaproteobacteria bacterium
CGGCACCTGCCTTATCGAACGCACGGAGGTCACCGACATTCCCGATAACATTCCTCTCGTGATCGCCTCCGGTCCTCTCACCTCGGAAAAGCTCGCAGGCTCAATCGCACTGCTGACGGGATCGACGGGACTCTTTTTTTACGACGCGATCTCGCCTGTTATTGAAACCGAATCCATAGACTTCGGGCGCGTTTTCATGGCTTCCCGCTATCAGGAAGGCGAAGGCGATTACATCAACTGCCCCCTCGATCGCGACGAATACGAAAACCTGCATCGGGAAATCGTGGCCGGACGGGAAATTCAATTACATGATTTCGAAGACAGACGCTGCTTCGAAGGATGCCTGCCAATAGAAGTACTGGCGCGACGAGGTATCGACACGCTTCGCTACGGTCCGATGAAACCGGTCGGACTCATGGATCCGCGTACGGGCAAGCAGCCCTGGGCCGTGGTTCAATTGCGACGTGAAAACCTTCAAGGATCACTTTACAATATTGTCGGTTTTCAGACGAAACTCGCCTATCCCGAGCAAAAACGCATTTTCAGAATGATTCCCGGTCTTGAAGACGCCGAATTCGCGCGTTACGGAAGCATTCACAGGAATACGTTCATCGATTCGCCGCGTCTCCTGACGGAACACCTGGAGTTACGGTCCAGGCCCGGGGTTTTTTTCGCCGGGCAGATAACGGGCGTCGAAGGATATCTCGAGTCGGCCGCTTCCGGCCTTCTCGCGGGGATCAACGCGGCCCTTCTCGCCGGAGGAACCTCCTGTCCTTCCCCTCCTCCTGAAACGGCTATCGGCGCGCTGGTTACGCATGTCACCAACAGGGATGCCCTTCCGTTTCAACCGATGAATGTTAATTTTGGACTTTTCCCGCGGCCGGAAAAAAAGATACGGAAAAAAGAACGCGGGGCGTTTCGCTCACGTCTGTCCGCCGAACATATTGCCCGCTGGAAGGCGACAGTCGATGCTCAGGTGTTCCTTTCGTAAATGATGCGCAATCCCTCGAGGGTCAACATGTCGTCCACCACGTCGATACTTCGCGTCTCCGGCGAGATGATGCCGGCGAGTCCCCCCGTCGCGACGACGGTAACCTGCTGCTGTATCTCCGCCTTCATTCGTTCCACGATACCGTCGATAAGCCCGGCATAGCCGAACATGATGCCCGCCTGCATGCTGCTGACGGTGTCCTTGGCGACGATGCGCTTCGGCCTTTTGAATTCCACGCGGGGAAGTTTCGACGCCCGGGCAAACAGGGCTTCCGTTGAAATAACTATTCCCGGTGCGATGCATCCGCCCATATAATCGCCCTTTTCTGTCACGTGATCGAAGGTTGTTGCTGTGCCGAAATCGACGATGATGAGGTTCCCCTCGTACTTGGCGTGGGCCGCCACGGCGTTGACAATGCGATCCGCGCCCACTTCACGGGGGTTGTCGTAGTAGATCGGCATGCCCGTCTTTATGCCGGGCCCCACGATGAAGGGTTTCATGTAAAAATATTTTTCGCAGAGCGGCGCGAGAATATTCAGCATGGGTGGAACCACGCAGGAGATGATGATTGCGTCGATTCGTTTCGGTTCAACGTTGACCGTTCCGATCAGCTCAAGTATCAGCATGCCGTACTCATCGACCGTGTTGTTCGATATCGTCCTGACACGCCACCATTGCACGAGCCTGTCTTCCTCATACAGGCCGAGAACCGTGTTTGTATTTCCCACGTCGAGTACGAGCAACATGACGTTTCCTCCTTTTCGTCGATCCGGCCGTCGTCACGTTATACGCGCCTGAGGGCGCTTTTATTGCACCAGCACATCTCCCGAGAGAATCCGAACGACTGATCCCGCGTCATCCTCGAGAAGCAGCGCACCCTCTTCGTCTATGCCCCTGACGATTCCCTCTACTTGAGAACCCCGGTCATCTACTCTTACTTTTGCGTTCACTATGCCCGCGCTATCGAGCCACCTGCTTCTCACCGGCGCGAATCCCTCCCTGTTGTACGTCTCGTACCATCTATCCAGCGAACGGAGAACAGTCTCCGCGACATCGATCCGGTCGGGTGTATATGTTGTTTCCTCCAGAAGCGAGGTCGCCCGGTTCCGGAATTGCTCGTCGAATTCATCAAATTTCATAAAAATGTTGATTCCGATTCCAATAACAACGAAATCAACGCTGTCCCCCCTGGTTCTCATTTCCGTCAGAATTCCCGATACTTTTTTTCCTCCGATGTTGACGTCGTTCGGCCACTTGATTGAAACCCGACCAGGGCACCAGGCCGCCAGTGCTTCGGCCACCGCCACGCCCGCGGTCAACGTAAGCGAAGCTGCTTTCGAAGGATGCGTCGTAGGCCTCAATATGACGGAAACATAGAGATTCCGCCCTGCCGGTGATTGCCAACGCCGACCGGGGAGCCGCCCGCGTCCCTGTTTCTGCCTGTCTGCAATTACCACGTCGCCTTCCGGAGCGCCCGCTCCTGCCAATTCGAGGGCGACGGTATTCGTGGAACCTGTTGTTTCAAGGAAATGAACCGTTCCGCCGAAACGCGTTCCCGCCAATCGACGCTGTAGTTCAGTGTAGGGAAAAGGTTTGTTCATGGCATTCGTGGTAATTCCAGGACCAGCGAAATGTCCGCCGCGGGCGCCGAGTGGGTCACGGCCCCAACGGATATGAAGTCCACGCCTGTCTCGGCTATATCACGCACGGTCTCAAGCGTGACGTTCCCCGATGCCTCCACAAGTGCGCGCTTAGCAATCAACCTTACCGCTTCCACCTGTTCGTCGCGGTTCATATTGTCGAGCATGATGATATCGGCGCCGCATTCAACGGCTTCCCGCACCTCGTCCATGTTTCGCACTTCCACCTCGACGGTGAATGCCGGCGGCGCCGTTTTGCGCACCCGGCGGACCGCCTCGGTGATGCCGCCGGCCGCCGTGATATGGTTTTCCTTGATGAGAACGCCGCGATCAAGACCGAACCGGTGATTCAGGCCGCCGCCGACACGAACGGCGTGTTTTTCCAGGACCCGCAGTCCCGGCGTCGTCTTTCTCGTATCCAGTATGCGCGCCCCGCTTCCTTCGGCAGCCTGGACGAAACGCGCCGTCATTGTTGCAATGCCGCACATCCGTTGTAAAAAATTCAGGGCTGTCCGCTCGGCTTCAAGAATGCTCCTGAGAGATCCCGAGATCCGGGCGATGTCGTTTCCCGTCTGCAACCGTTCGCCGTCCGCGGTCAGCGCCTCGAACCGGATGCCTGGATCCCGGGCGTGAAACACCTCGCGGAATACGTCGATACCCGCCACAACCAGTTCGCTCTTGGCGAATACCCGTCCCGCGCCCTTTTCATCGCCTTCGAGCAGTGATCCGGACGTCACGTCGCCCGACCCGAGGTCCTCTTCCAGCGCACGCCTTACAAGAGCAGCCGTGTCCATGATTTTTCCCTCAGCTTCCCATTGCTTCGAGGTTATGCAGTGCATCCCTGAGTACCGTCCCGCGTTCCCGCAGGTCGGCGTATTTCGCCTCTTCCTTCCTGACTACGTCTTCCGAAGCCTTTTCCCTGAAGTCCTGGTTCCCCAGTTTCCTGGACACGCGCTCGAGGTCGTTGTCGATCTTCTTCACTTCTTTTTCGAGTCGGGCGCGCTCCGCCGGAATGTCAACGGCGTCTCCCAGGAACACATGGACCTTGACCGAGTCAGCCACGGCCACCGCGGCGCCGGAAATAGTTTCCTCGCCTTCAATAACGTCGAATCCGTTCAGGTTGGCAAGGTCAAGAACATAGCGGGATCCTTCTTCGAGAATCTTTTTCTTTTCCGCGTCGGGGCACAGGGCCGTTACCTTGAGCTTCGTGCCGAAGGGCACTCTCATGACGCCCCGTATGTTGCGGACGGCGGTTATGACGCTTCGTATCGTTTCTACTTTCTTCGCCGCATCGTTGTCCTCCATGTTTCCCGAGGGCCTGGGGTAATCCGCCGTCATGATGGACCCGCCGTCTTCGGATATCGTCTGCCATATTTCCTCAGTAACGAAGGGAATAAAGGGATGCAGGAGTTTGATGACGGTTCTCAGCACGAGAAGCAGCGTTTCCTGCGCGGCTCGCTTCCTGCCGGGGTCATCTTCCGAGTAAAGCACTGTCTTTGCCAGCTCGAGATACCAGTCACAGAATTCATGCCAGAAGAACTGGTAGAGTTCCGCTGCCGCGTCGTTGAAACGGTACTCGTCCAGTGCCCGAATCACTTCGTTCACGCTCTGGTTCAGCCTGTGTCGGATCCACCGGTCGGGAAACGAATAATCGTCATTTCGAGGGGTACCCTGGTCTTCCCGGTAATCCTCGAGATTCATCATGCAAAACCTGAAGGCGTTCCATATTTTATTAATAAAATTACGGTATCCCTCGATTCTTGTCTCCGACATTTTGACGTCGCGGCCCTGGGCAGTGAACGCGGCAAGGGTAAAACGAAAGGCGTCGGCGCCGTATCGGTCGATCATCGTCAGGGGGTCGATACTGTTACCCTTCGACTTGCTCATCTTCTCGCCCCGCTCATCTCGAACCAGCGCGTGAAGATAGACATCCCGGAAGGGAACTTCCTTCATGACGTACAGTCCCATCATCATCATGCGGGCGACCCAGAAAAATATAATATCGAACCCCGTGACAAGCAGCGACGTGGGGTAAAATGTTTTCAGCGCCTTTGTATTGTCGGGCCAGCCGAGCGTCGAGAAGGGCCAGAGGGCCGAACTGAACCAGGTATCGAGCACGTCCTCGTCCTGCCTGAGCGATGTACCGCCGCATTTCGTGCAGGCCGTCGGTTCTTCCACGGCTGCGATGATTTCGCCGCAATCGTCGCAATACCAGACGGGTATGCGGTGTCCCCACCATATCTGGCGTGATATGCACCAGTCGCGGATATTTTCAAGCCACTCGAAGTAGGTTGCTTCCCAGAGAGGAGGTACGATTTTCGTTTCGCCTTTTATCACTGCTGCGGTGGCGGTCTTGGCAAGTTTTTGAACCTTTACGAACCACTGCTTTGAAACCATCGGTTCAACGTTTGTTTTACACCGGTAGCACCGTCCGACATTGTGGGAATAGGGTTCTTCCTTGACGAAATATCCTCCGGCTTTCAGGTCTTTCACCACATTGTTCCTGCAGGTGATGCAGTCCTGGCCCTGGTAGGGTCCCCCGTTTTCGTTGATTATGGCGCTTCCGTCCATGATGGATATAATCTCGAGACCCTGCCGCTGGGCCATGGCAAAGTCGTTGGGATCGGCCGAAGGAGTGATTTTGACGGCGCCTGTTCCGAATTCACTCGTCACGTACGAATCGGCGATAACCGGTATTTCCCGGTTCACCAGGGGCAGGAGCACCTTTTTCCCCACCATCGAGCGGTATCGCTCATCATCGGGATGTACCGCGACCGCCGTATCCCCCAGCATGGTCTCGGGTCTCGTCGTGGCCACGACTATTTCGCCGGATCCGTCGACGAGGGGATAGCGGATGTGCCAGAGACAGCTTTCTTCCTGTTCGTATTCCACTTCGAGGTCCGATATGGCCGTGTGGCACCGCGGGCACCAGTTGACGATGTAATCGCCCTGATATATAAGTCCGTCCCGGTACAGTCGTACAAACACCTCGCGGACGGCGCGCGACAACCCGTCGTCCATGGTGAAACGCTCCCGCGACCAGTCGCAGGAACAACCGAGTTTCTGAAGCTGGTTGAGAATGATGCCGCCGTATTTTTCACGCCAGCTCCAGACTCGTTCGATAAATTTTTCGCGTCCGATTTCGTGGCGTGACGTTTCTTCACGTGCAAGTTCCTGTTCGACAACGTTCTGGGTCGCGATTCCCGCATGATCCGTTCCCGGCATCCAGAGCGCGTTATAGCCCTGCATGCGCTTGAACCTGATAATAACGTCCTGCAGAGTGTTGTTCAGGGCATGTCCCATGTGCAGCATGCCCGTCACGTTGGGTGGAGGTATGACGATTGAAAATGCTGGTTTGTCGCTTTCATCTTCGGCCCTGAACAGCCCCTTGTCCATCCATTCCTGATACCACCGCGATTCAACAGCTGCGGGATCGTACGATTTTGTCAGATTATCCTGTTTCATGTTTTCAATCCTAATCCTGTGTGTTGATGATATTTTTGTCGCGCGGAACGCTAAAAACCGATAAGCAGGGCTTCTCTGAAATTATGTATCGCCATGAGCGCCCTGTCCCCCGAAATGGGCTCGTAGGGAGCCAGTTCGGTCGAGGTGAACAGCTCCGGGTCCATGATATCCCGGGCGATGATTACACGGGCGGCTTCGTGAAGAGAATGCTCCTTCCCCTCTTCGCCGGTTTCGGAAGGAGGCGTCACATAGCGATCGGCCAGTTGCTCGTCGCCGGTCACCTTGACGAGTATGTTGTAGAGGACGATGGCCAGGTTGAGACGGGAAACAACGTCATCGGGATAAAAATTTCCGTCGGGATACGGTTCGAGACCCTGAAGACGCAAGGCCGCTATTTTTTCGATTTCCCGCCTGCACGGATGAACTTCAATATCGGAAGGCGATTTTTTTTCCGGCGCCGGTGAGCCGTTGCACAGTCCGAGACCGTGGTAAAGTTCATCGACCCGCAATTCTTCCATCAGGAGAAGCGCCAGGCGTCCCCGGGTCAAGGTGTCGGCCAGCGCCGCCTCTTCGACTCGAAAGGACGCCGGTTCGGCGGCTGAGATGGTCATGACCCTCTTCCACTGCCGATCGGCCTGTTCAATATAACCGTCGTTCAAGTCAAGCACTTTGATAAAGTGACGCGCCGCTTTTCCAAATTCGTGGTTCCTCATTCGGGCCAGGCCCATGAAATAATAAGCTGGCGCCGATCGTGGATCGACGGCAATGGCGCCCTCAAATTCCTGTTGTGTCAGTTCAACCCAGTTTGCCGGTCTGCGGCTCAGCGTGTACAGGCGTATTCGTGCCACGTGTATAAATAACCGTTCGCGTTCGTTTCGGGCACACTGTTCGGCCTGCTCGGCGAGGCGGAAGGCCTCTTCAGTCTGTCCCCGGCCGGCCCTGATAAGCGCCAGTCCGGCGTATCCGAGAGCCGACTTGTCGTTGAGCTGAACCGCGCGTTCAAATTCCCGTTCCGCGTCGTCGTATTTTTCCTGTTCAATGAGAACGATGCCCGTATACGTGTGGTGTTCGGCCGTGTCGAGAAAACGCATGGCTGTTCGATCAGCCGTGGAACAGGACGCCGCACTCGCGGTGATAGCCGCGGCCAGGATAACAAAACACACCGTCGATCTGCGGCGTTTTTCACGACTCCCGTCCGGCATTTTTGCAGGATTTCTTTTCATCACCCACCCGTTACCGTCCCGACTTAAAGCCGCAATCCCGCCGACCTGTCCAGCGGGCATTGCTTTAAACCGGCGGCCGCATACACGCGGTTGCTTAATTATATTCATGACCCCGCGAAGTCAAGTAGTTTCCTTGTCTCTCTCAACCCGCCTTCTCGTGAGCGGATGAATCATTCACTGTTGATCGTGTTGGCCGGGAATGCCGGGAAAGAAAACGGGATATTTTTTCAACAGCCGCTTCCCTTTCGCCCGGTTCGTGCCAGACAATGTCGCGGTCCCGTTTGAACCAGGTAATCTGACGCTTCGCGTACTTCCTGGTGTCGCGTTTTAACCGCCGTACCGCCTCATCCTTGTCCAGTTTCCCTTTCAGATATTCGATAATGTGGCGATAGCTGAACGCCGTCAGCGACGGGCATGAAGGATCGTACCCCCTGCCCAGCAGCCGCTCCGTTTCTTCGACAAGACCGTCGCGAACCATTGCGTCCGCACGTTCGTTTATCCTTTGGAACAGGTCGCTTCTGTCACGTACAATACCGATTTTCAGGCATTCGTATCGTTTTTCCGAAAAGGCGTGCTCCTGCCTCCTGCCGATTACCGACACCCCGGTGTGCTTCAATATTTCCAGCGCCCGAATGATACGTGTCGTATCGTTGTGATGTATGGCCGCCGCCGATGCCGGATCGCTTTTTTCAAGCATTTCATGCAAATATCCAGGTTCGTGCAGTTCCGCAAGGTCCCGGTAGAAACGACGAAGTTCCGGGTCGGCGGGAGGCGTTTCTATCAGGCCTCCCAGCAGAGCCTCTATATACAGACCCGTTCCGCCCGTCACAAAGACGGTCCCGCCATTTTCCAGCAGGCGGTCGATAATTCCGGACGCTTCCGCCGCGTAGCGTGCGGCGCTGAATGTTTCATCGGGATCAGCCACGTCGATCATGTGATGAGGCGCCCGTTGCCGCTCTTCCTCCGTCGGTTTCGCAGTGCCTATGGTCATGTATCGATATACCTGCATGGAATCGGCACTGACGATGTCGCCGTCAAACCGCCGCGCGAATTCGATGGCCGCAGCCGTTTTCCCCGCGGCCGTGGGCCCCGTTATCACAACAATTTTCTTTTTGCCTTGCTTCCTCGGCATGAAGCGTCACCTTCGTTTGAAGAGCCTTTCCAGTTCATAGCTGCTTATGACTATGTGTACGGGACGGCCGTGGGGGCATGTTCCCGCATTCGGGATGGTGTCGAGATCCGAACAGAGGGCGTGAACTTCTTCCTGCCCCAGCCGACGGTTCGCCTTGATCGCGGCCCGACAGGCCATGACGGCCAGCAGGTTTTCCCTTATTTCATCGAGCGATCCGCGTCTGCCGCCGGTGTTCTCGATTTCATCGATCGTGTCCACGATAAGTTGCCTGATCTCCATGCCGCTTAACAGCGGAGGAACGGCCTTGACCGATACGGTATTTTCACCGTAAGGCGCTATTTCAAAACCGATTTCCTCCATCAGGCCGAGAACTTCCATGAGAATCGAGAATGTTCCGGGCGTCATGTCGATGATATCGGGAAGCAGGAGCCGCTGTGACGGCGGCGTTGCGAGGCGGGCGGAACTTTTCAGTCTTTCAAAAATAATTCTCTCGTGCGCCGCATGCTGGTCAATCAAAACCAGACGGTCTCCTCCCCCCATGACCAGATAGGTCGCTGCCACCTGCCCCAGATAATCCATCTCGGTGAAACGGAGCGACTTCGGTTCGTTACCAGCCGCGGCCACGTGGTCCGCGTCGTAACGGGGTTGAAACGTATCATGAGAGACCGTACCGGGCAGAGTAAACATCCGTTTCGATTCACCCGACAGGTGATACCTGACAGCCGGTTCTCCGGCGCCGCCGCCGGTACTTTCCCCGGCCTCTCTTTCCGGTATGGAAAAGAATCGCTCCGGCCGCTCTGTCCCTCCATACATGCCGATAAAGGACAACTCTTCCGCGATGACAGACGTCACGGCCGAAAATATCGCGCCTTCGTTTACGAAACGCACCTCGAGCTTCGCCGGATGAACATTCACATCAACTTCTTCACCCGGCACTTCAAGAAAAAGGACGGCGACTGGATAGCGTTTCGGCTCTATGAGCCTGCGATATGCCGTTATCACCGCACGGTTTACCAGGCTGTCTCTGAGCGGCCTGCCGTTGACGAAGCTGGTTATCGACTTCGCGTTTGATCGCGTCAGCATCGGCGTCGACAACGCTCCCCACAGGCGGTATCGTCCGCGGGTTTGATCGAAAACCACGGCCTGTTTCCTGAAATCATTTCCTCCGATCAGGAACAGGCGATCAGCCTCGGAACGGGCTCCCCGGACATCAAGGAGCGTTCTGGAGCCCGATGAAACCCTGAAGCCGACCCCCGGGTTCGATAAGGCGAGTTTTGTCACGATATCGACGCAATGTGACTGTTCAGTCGAGGTTTTTTTTAGGAATTTTTTTCGCGCTGGCGTGGCGAAAAAGAGATCCTCTACCTTGACGGACGTACCGGCAGGACACCCCGCCTCGATGATATCGACTGTTCGCCCGCCCTCGATAGTGATGCGCGTCCCCGCTGTTTCTTCTCTCGTTCTTGTCAGCAGTTCCATTCTCGACACCGAGGCGATACTGTGCATTGCCTCGCCGCGAAACCCAAGCGTGCTTAACCGGGAAAGGTCGTCCAACGTTGTAATCTTGCTGGTGGCATGCCGCTCGAAAACCAGTGGAGCCTGGGCGGCTTCGATTCCTTCGCCGTCGTCCACGACTCGTATCAGGGCGGCTCCTCCCTCTTCAAGCTCAACGTCGATATTCGACGCACCCGCGTCGAGCGCGTTTTCCACCAGTTCCTTGACGACCGAGGCGGGCCGTTCTATTACTTCGCCTGCGGCTATTTGTGCCGTCAGCTCTTCCGGCAGAGAAATAATTTTTTTTGTCACCGGTATCTCACTTCCTTCAGGAACAATCCCTGGGGAGGCGCCGTAGCACCGGCCCTGTTTCGATCTCCCGATTCCATGATCGACCTGAATGCTTCGGGGGTGATCTTCCTCCTGCCCACGTCGACAAGCGTTCCCATGATTGATCGTACCATGGAACGGAGGAATCCGTCTCCTTCGATTTCAAAAATAACCATGTTGTCCGCGCGGCGCGACAGTGATGTCGCGAATACTGTCCTCACTGTTGTCTTAACGTCGCTTCCCGATGATTGGAAAGCGCTGAAATCATGGCTGCCCCGCAGGGATGCCGCCGCCAGCTCCATCGCTTCGCAGTCGAGTGGTTCACGGACGTGCCAGCAGTAGCGTCGGCGAAGAGGTGACCGAACGGGAGCATTGTACAGGAAATATTGATAAACCTTCGATGTCGAATCATATCTCGCATGGAACGACGCGGTAGCCTCTTCTATGGCGGTGATCGCTATATCGGGAGAAAGGAGGCTGTTCATGCCCGCCTGGATACGTTCGACGGGAAGTTTGGTGGATGTTCTGAAATGTGCCGTCTGTCCAAGGGCGTGCACACCCGCATCGGTTCTTCCGGAAGCGACGATGCGGATTGTCTCCTGCATGATTCTTCCGGCCGCATTCTCGAGCGCTTCCTGTATCGTTCCGGTTCCCGCCTGGCGTTGCCAACCGCTGTATGCCGCTCCATCGTACTCGACAGTTATCTTGATATTTCTCATGGAATCTTCCTGACAAAAAAGGGTTAACCTGCCGGGCTAACCCTTTCGTCCGGTCCGCGGGCCGCCAGCTCTCGATCACCCCCTGGAGCTTTCGTGCCCTTCCAGTGCTTCGATCGATGGAAGTCTGTTTCCCTGCATCAACCAGAGAAACGCCCCGCCTCCCGTGGAAATAAATGTCATATTCGCGCTTTCTCCCGCTTTTTGCACGGCCGCGTCGGTGTCGCCGCCGCCGATGATCGTCATGGCGTGAGTTTCGGCTATTGCGTGAGCCGTGGCGTAGGTTCCCCGTGAAAAGGCGTCTATTTCGAATACACCCATGGGGCCGTTCCAGACGACCGTCTTTGCGTCGGCAAGGACCTCGGCAAACAGCCGCGTCGAAGCGGGACCGATATCCAGCCCCATCCAGTCTTCAGGTATTTCCTGAACGGGGACGATCATGTTCGCCTCACCTGCTGCGGGTTTCCGTGCTATCACGGCATCAACGGGAAAATAAAGCTTGACGCCCTTTTCTTTCGCTTTGTCCATGCCTCTCCGCGCCGCCTCGATGAGATTGTTTTCCACCAGCGAACAGCCCACCTCGAAACCGGAGGCCTTGAGGAATGTAAATGCCATTCCGCCGCCGATAATCAGCTTGTCTACACGTTTCGAGAGGTTCTCGATTGCTTCCAGCTTGTCAGACACCTTCGACCCACCCAGGACCGCCACGAAGGGCCTGACGGGATTTTCAAGGGCTGCGTCAAAATAATCGAGTTCGCGCTTCATGAGATAGCCGATTCCACATTCAGCTACGTGTTTGACGATGCCGACATTTGAGGCGTGGCTCCGGTGCGCGTTGCCGAAAGCGTCGTTGATGTACA
Organism: Deltaproteobacteria bacterium; assembly: GCA_018399535.1. GTDB lineage: Bacteria > Desulfobacterota > Syntrophia > Syntrophales > UBA2210 > MLS-D. Next base: position 11,852 of record JAGYOR010000008.1, read on the forward strand.
CGTCGGCCCCCGCCGCGAGTTCGCGGGCAAAGGCGTCGTCGTTTTTTGTTTCCTCGGGGTGAAATCGCAGGTTTTCGAGCATGACGATGTCCCCAGGCTTCATTTTTTTCACAGACGATCGCACTTCGTCACCTATACAGTCGGGCAGAAGCGCGACCTCTTTTTTTAGCAGTTCCGACAGTCTTCGCGCCACCGGAGCGAGACTCATCTCCGGCACAGGCTTGCCTTTCGGCCTGCCCAGATGCGACATAACAACCACGCGGGCGCCTTCGTCAATGGCGCGCCGGATTGTCGGAAGTGAGGCCCGAATACGCCGGTCTTCGACTATGTTCCGGTTCTCATCGAGAGGAACGTTGCAGTCGCATCGGCAATACACTGTTTTGTTCGCCAGATCGATTTCTTCTATGAACTTCATTTCCTTCTCCTTGCTTGTATAATCCGTCGGGGCGCTGCTTGTTTATGGCGAGTCACCGGGGTTCCCCTTTCACCGGTCACCTCGTTTCGGATTCAAGGTTGGCTGTTGCTCTCCAGAACGGTGACAATCGAAAACGCGGCGATGCCTTCGCCGCGCCCCGTGAATCCCATTTTCTCGTTGGTCGACGCCTTGACCGACACTCTGTCTTTTGACAGACGGAGAATATCCGCTATCGTCTCTTCCATCAATGGAATATGCGGCCTCAACCGCGGATTTTCCAGGATGACCGTGGCATCGACGTTATAGGCAACGTAACCGCACTGGCCGATTATTTTTCGTATGTCCTCAAGGATGACGCGGCTCGAAACATTCTTCCATGCGGGATCATCGTCGGGAAACCTGGACCCCAGGTCGCCGGCCGCCGCTGCGCCCAACAGCGCATCCCCCACGGCGTGAAGCAGGACGTCGGCGTCCGAATGTCCCAGAAGACCGTATTCAAAAGGAATTTCGATTCCGCCCAGAATAAGCGGTCCCCCTGCAACAAAGCGGTGACTGTCGTATCCGAATCCCACCCGCTGGTAACCTCTCATTAATCCTCCTTCGCCGTCCCGGACCGTGCCGCCAGAATCGCTTCCGCAGTCAGGAGATCTTCTTCAAAGGTTATTTTTATATTATCACGTGAACCATCGACCATGGTTACGGGAACACCGATCCGTTCGACAAGCGTCGCATCGTCAGTTCCGTACCGTCCATCCCGCATTGCCCGCTCGTAGGCCTTCATGATGATGTCCCGTCTGAACACCTGTGGTGTCTGGACATGCCACAGGCTTTCCCGGTCCACCGTCCCGGTGATTTTACGGTTCGCATCTATGACCTTGAGAGTGTCCGTGACGGGGACACCGACGACGGCGGCCCCGCAGCGACGTGCTTCTTCCACGCAACGGTCGATCATGTCGACCGTAACAAGCGGTCGTGCACCGTCGTGAACCGCAACAATACCGATACTGTCGTCCAGTGCTTCAAGCCCCGCGGCGACGGAGTCCCGCCTCGTGGCGCCCCCGGCTCGCACGTCCCCCGGCTTGGTCGGCCGGAAGCGCGCACGGTCTCCCCTGAACAACCCGTTCCGTTCGGCTTCGGGGACTACAATAATTATTCTGTCAATAGATGACGATTCCTCGAAAAGGGCGATCGTTCTCATCAGCACGGGAACGCCTCCAAGTATTCTGAACTGCTTGGGAGTCGCTCCTTCCATTCTCGTCCCGGCGCCGCCGGCGACGATAATCGCCGCCGTCTTGTCCCTGTCGCCGATTACACTGCGGTTCATGGTTAACTGCCCGACCGTTTTCAACGGCCCGCCTGCGCGGCGCCGCTTCCATTTTCGGACGATTCCTCCTTTACTTTCGAGAAAATCATTCTGCCCGCCGTTGTCTGAAGAACGCTTGTCACGGTAACTTCCACGTTCTGCTTCAGGTAACGCAATCCGTTGTCGACGATGACCATGGTTCCGTCATCAAGATAGGCGACGCCCTGTCCCGGTTCCCGGCCTTCCTTGATTGCCTTCACGACCATCGATTCGCCGGGAAGAACCAGCGGTTTCAGGGCGTTGGCAAGGTCGTTGACGTTGAGCACCTTGACTCCCTGCAGCTCAGCCACCTTGTTCAGATTGTAATCGTTGGTCACCACAACGCCGTCAAGCTGCTTTGCCGCCGCGACGAGCTTGGCATCAACTCCCTTGATTCGAGGAAAATCCATGTCTGTTATTTCAATGAGTATGCCCGTCGTGTTTTTCAGACGATTGAGGGTTTCCAGTCCGTGGCGTCCCCGCGAACGCTTCACTGAATCGGATGAATCGGCGATCCCCTGCAATTCTTCAAGGACGAACCGTGGAACAATGAGAGTGCCTTCGATAAAACCCGTGTCACAGATGTCAGCGAATCGACCGTCGATAATGACGCTGGTGTCAAGTATTTTGACTGAGCTCCCCGACTGAGACGTAACCGAAGGAAAGTCGGCAGGCATTCTGAATTCGCGCCCCTTCCGGGCGCCTACCGCGAGGCCGAGGTATCCCGGAATGAGCAGTAACGCGGCGGCGATACAGGCTCGAAGGGTTTCGGAAAGATTGAATACATAGTCGATTCCCCGGACTGCGAGCAGGGCCGTCGCCAGTCCGATGGCGAGCCCTCCCGCGCCCCCCGCTGCTACACCGAGAGGAAGGTCCCGAAGACTGCGCTCGAAAACCAGAACGAGAACGGCAACCGCCATGCCTCCCATAAAACCGAGAAATGAAAAGGGTAGTGAAAAATAAACGCCGGCTGTCAGGTAGCCGACGATGGAACAGGCCGAAATGAAAAACAGTCTCGCGATTATAACCATTATCCCCCCTTGGTAAAAGTTATTCCGGCAGCCGGCAGATTGTTAAAGAACGCGGGGGCTGCGCTCTTTAAATGGCAAAGATCGCATCAAGGTCTTTTTCCACGAGTTCCTGTTTGCAGTGGCGCGCTATGGATATTTCCATAACGAGCAGATTCTTCGCGATGTCCATCATTTTGCGTTCACCGAAGGAGAGATCCTTGTCTGTTTTCAGGATCAAGAGATCACGCAGCACTTCAGCAATTTCGTACACGGATCCGGTTTTTATCTTTTCCCAGTATTCCTTGTATCGCTTGTTCCAGGTCTGCCTGTCCACGGTAACTTTCCGCTCCCTCAGAATTTCATATACCCGGGGAATTTCAGTTTCTGAAATGACCTCTCGCAGTCCCACCGAATCGGCGCCGCTTTCCGGAATCATGATCTTGGCGTTGTTTCCGAGAATTTTTATTACGTAGAAGGATTGTTCGCTTCCCATAATATCTTTAGTTTCAATGTTTTCGATTACCCCCACACCTTGTGCCGGGTAAACGGCCATATCCCCGATTTTGAACATTTCCACCGCGCACCTCGTGAATTTTATAGAAGGAATCATATAGCATGTTTTCGCAGAACAGTCAATAAGTTCCCTTAAAACAGAAATTTATCTTGACTTGTCCCGAGCAAGTAAGCTAAGCATCGGGCCTTACAAAAGCTTTGCAGAAAGGAATCTTCATGGCCAAGAATGACTCCAACACATTGAGAAATGTCGCCGTGGTCGGTCATGGCGGTACGGGCAAAACCTCCCTGTGTGAATCTTTCCTTTTCGTCAGCGGCAAAACGGAAAAGCCTGGGCGGGTTGATGAGGGTTCGTCGGGTCTTGATTACGAACCTGAAGAACACAAGAGACGTATTTCAATAGGTTCCGCAATCAGCTGGTTCGACTGGAACAAGCACCGGGTCAATTTCATTGATACGCCGGGGGACGCCAACTTCGCCATGGATACGAAGAACTGCCTTCGCGTTGTTGACGGTGCGGTCGTGGTCGTCGACTCCGTCGGCGGTGTGGAGTTTCAAACAGAAAAAACGTGGGAATATGCTGCCGAAATAGGGTTGCCCCGCATGATATACGTAAGCAAAATGGACCGTGAGCGTGCTGATTTCCAGAAGGTCCTGGACAGTATCAGCGAACGGCTCGGAGCAAAAGCCACACCCCTGTGTCTCCCCTTGGGAAGTGAAGATAATTTCCGCGGCCTGGTGGACCTGATCGAAATGAAGGCCCTCGTATTCGATGAAGCAAAAGGAAAGTTCAAACGCGAGGATATTCCCGCTGACCTTATTGACGAAGCGACTTCCCGCCGCGAGGCAATGGTGGAAGACATCGCCGAAAGCGACGAGAACCTCATGGACAAGTATCTCGAGGAAGGCGTCCTTTCTGTTGATGAGTTGAAAAGCGGTCTTCGCTCGGCTGTTATCGCCGGGGAAATAACGCCTGCAACGTGTGGATGCGCGCTCAAAAACCTGGGACCGGCGGCGCTCATGTCAATGCTCGTCGATTATTTCCCCTCTCCCGTGGATCGTGGCCCCGTGAAAGGCAGCAATCCGCAAACGGGCGAAGAAGCTTCACGCGAACCGCTTGAAGACGCTCCTTTTTCAGCAATGGTCTTCAAAACAATTGCCGATCCCTATGCCGGCAAGTTGACGGTCTTCCGTGTATTTTCAGGAACCATGACGAGCGATTCGCCGTTTTTCAACAGCTCGAAAAACATCAACGAAAAAAGCGGCGCCCTTTTCTTCCTGGACGGCAAAAACCAGCGACCGGCGGAAGAGCTGGTACCAGGCGACATCGCCGCTGTGGCAAAACTGAAAGAAACATCGACGGGTGATACAATCTGCGATGAAAAAGCACCGATACTTTATGAAAAACTTGAACCGCCGCGACCGGTCTGTTCCTACGCGATTCTTCCAAAAACAAAGGGCGACGAGGAAAAACTGTTCTCGTCTCTCAACAGGCTCATCGAGGAAGACGCCACACTGAACCTGCGCCGTGACGACCAGACCCGCGAGATGATTCTCTCCGGAATGGGACAGGTTCACATCGACGTGACGCTTGAAAAAATGAAGCGCAAATTTGGTGTGGACGTGACGCTGAAACAACCGAAGGTTCCCTACAAGGAAACCATCAAGGGCAAAGCGCGTGTTCAGGGCAAATATAAGAAGCAGTCGGGCGGCCGGGGACAGTACGGCGACACCTGGCTCGAAATAGAACCGACCGCGCACGGTGAGGGATTTCAGTTTGTCGACGCAATCGTGGGCGGCGTTGTTCCCAGGAACTATATTCCCGCCGTGGAAAAAGGTATCGTTGAAGCCATGGCTGAAGGTATCGTTGCCGGCTATCCCGTGGTTGATGTGAAGGTCGCCCTGGTTGACGGATCATTCCATCCCGTGGATTCCTCGGAGATGGCCTTCAAGATTGCCGGTTCCATGGGATTCAAAAAGGGATTCGAACAATCGCAGCCCACGCTCCTTGAACCGATCATGAACATCGATATTGAAATCCCCGACGAGTACATGGGAGACGTAATCGGCGATCTCAACAGCCGGCGTGGCCGCGTGCTCGGCATGGACAAGCGCGGGGCAAACCAAGTCGTGAAGGGGCAGGTGCCTCTGGCGGAGATTCTCAGTTATGCTGCGGAACTTACTTCCATAACGAGCGGCCGCGGAACATTTTCCTATGAATTTTCTCATTACGAAGAAGTGCCGGCCCACCTGCAGGAAAAAATCATAGCCGAGGCGAAGAAGGAAACCGAAGAATGAACCAGACACTGTTCGCCGGGGTGATAACCGTGAGCGACCGGGGAGCCCGGGGTGAACGAGAGGACCTCAGCGGACAGGTGGTTCGTGAACTCCTCGAAAACTTACCCGCCGAGGTAAGGGCCTATCGAATCGTCGCCGACGAAAAAGAAGAAATCGCCGGTGCAATCATCCAGTTCGTTGACGACGAAAAGCTTGACATCGTCGTTACCACGGGTGGTACCGGCGTCAGCCCCCGGGATGTAACACCTGACGCAACGATGAACGTCATCGACCGGGATATTCCCGGAATGGCGGAAGTCATGCGATGTGAAAGCCTGAAAAAAACGCCTCACGCCATGATATCGCGGGCCGTTGTGGGTATCCGCGGATCTTCCCTCATTATCAACTTGCCTGGAAGCCCCAGGGGGGCATCGGAAAACCTGGCGGCGATCATGCCGGCACTTAAACATGCGGTGGATAAAATCAAGGGCGATCCGTCGGATTGTGCCGATTAAGTATAGCGGTCATTCTCTCCCGGTGCGTGCCGGGCCAGAATATCGATCCACAACGGGGGCACTTGACAAAAACGTGTTGTGTTTTGAAAACATAGGGAGGAACGCGATCCTTCACGTCATCGCGGCAAACGGGTTCCAGCAGGTCGTTGCATGCCAGGCATCGCGTGAAAAAAGATTCGCGACGCGGCACAAGCCGCAAACGCTGTATGATCTCATCAATCTGCTGATTAACCCGGTCGGAAACGACGATCAGGAGGGTTCCCCTGAACTGGCGCCCGGCCAGTTCCTTTTTTCGGGAGAGCACAATCCTGTCTTCCCGGGCGCCTCGATCCAGCAAAACACGATCCGCCGTCCCCTCGTGAACGACCGTATCGTATCCCATGATACGCAACCACTTCATCAGTTTTTTCAGTGTTGAATCGGCGAGAAACTTTGTCACTCCCGGTAATCCTGAGCCTGTACCTCTCCGCCCTCCGTGGGTTCATTGCCACGGTGTATCTGTTCCTCCAGCTTGCGGATACGCCTGTTAAGGCCGGCCACCTTGCGAGACAGGCGCCACCGTTCCGCTATGCCGAAGAAACCCGCGAATATGACACCGATACCGAAAGAAACAAAAAGCAAAAGATAGGCTTGGACCGTCACATCGATAAACCCGTAGTAACTCAGGTTCACCGTCTCCGTGTTATCCAAAGAAAACGTAATAACAAAGAGCACGCACAGCATGATAATGATCGTATAAAGCAACTTCATCGCGGATCTCCCCTCTTGCTAGAAAAGTGACTTCAACAGGTCCCTCGTTTTTTCTATTTCTTCCGGAATAACACGTACTTCCCCCAAAACGGTCACGAAATTCGTGTCGCCGAACCAGCGAGGCACGACATGCATGTGCATGTGCTCGTCAACACCCGCCCCGGCTGCCTTACCCAGATTCATGCCTACATTAAATCCCTGGGGATTGAAAGCCTTACGCAATATATCGACCGCCCTGCCCGTGAGATTCATCAATTCCATCAATTCTTCCGTCGACGCATCAGCAATGTCCGCGATATGCCGGTAGGGAACCACCATAAGGTGCCCCGAATTGTACGGATATTTGTTCATGATGACAAAGCAGTGTTCGCCCTTATGAAGCACCAGCCTGTCATCCCGCAGGGAGTCGGCACAGAATATACAGCCTTCTTTCTTTTCTCCGGTGATGTACTTGTTGCGTCCCGGCGCGATAATAGTGTCCAATAAAAATCCTTCCGTCTTTTCAGATTTTTCCCTGCGAAAAATCGATGGGAATAATCATGCCTTCGATGGTGTCACTCACATCGAGAATACCGACGGTCCTGTTCCCGTTGGAACGCCCGTCCGTGGGAGATCCCGGGTTGAAAAACAATACGCCATCGATATTTTTTACCACCGCTTCATGTGTGTGGCCGAAAACCACGCAATCGACATTTTCGAATTCCCTGGCGATTCTATCTTCGATACCGGCTGGGCTCCCCCAGCCGTGGATCATACCTATACGCCTGCCCTCAGCCTCGATAACCACTTTCGACGGCAGAACCCCGCATAATGAAGGCGGATCCATGTTCCCGCAAACCGCAACCAGGTCCTTTCCGTCGAAGGCTTCCAGAACGGCACCATCCACGATGTCTCCAGCGTGCAAAATCATTGAAACATCTTTAAATTTTTCTTTCACAATACGCTCAAGGTTCTCGTCCGGGACCCGCAGATGAGTATCGGATATAACGCCTATCTTCATGTCCTGCCTTCCTTTTGGGTCGTCATTATATCGTCGTCATCTCAAAATTCAAGGTTTATATGGATTTGAACTCCCGTATTCCCTCTTTTGATTTGACATTTCGCTTCGCCCTCGTTACGTTATCACCGTATTATGTAACTACCACGAAAACGAAAGAACAGATCGAAACCATGTTCGAACAGTCACTTGAACGCCTGGCGGAACAGATACTCGCATTAGACGAAGCGTCCCTTGCCAATCTCTGGGACAAGTACAAAGATCGTATGGAGCGCTTCGACACCAGCCGTGAATGGGAAAAATCCGTTATTATTTTCTTTATTATCAACGCGGTTCGCGTAAAAAATAAAATTTTCAACGAACAGGTCATGCTTTCACAGAACAACCAGCCGCAGGAGAAAAAACCCTCCGGCGATGTTCCATACCTGAAACGCATCAAGTAGCATGGACCGACCGTCTGCCCTCCAGCGCATCAAGAAACTCCGGAAGCTCATCGCCTATCACAACCACCGGTATTACCAGCTCGATGACCCTGAAATATCGGACGCCGAGTATGACCGGCTCATGGCGGAGCTCATGGAGCTCGAACAGATGTGGGGTGGGGAAAGCGGCGAATCACCTGATTCTCCAACCAGGACCGTGGGCGCCGAACCGCTGAAGAAATTCGAAACATACCCCCATATCACGCCTATGTTGAGCCTTTCCAATGCCTTGTCTGAACGGGACATACTGGAATTCGTCAGGCGCGTTTCGTCCCAGCTTGAGCCGGAAACGCCGATGTTCGTACTGGAACCGAAAATCGACGGCGTCGCGGTCAATCTCATGTACGAGAAGGGTGTTTTTACTCGCGGACTCACCAGAGGCGATGGATTGATCGGCGAAAACATATCAAGGAATCTCAAAACCATTTCATCCCTTCCCATGATCCTGCCGGGCCCGCCCGCAGCGAGCGCTTCGAACATTATCGAAATACGTGGAGAGGTTTTTCTTCACATCGAAGATTTCAAGCAACTTAACAGGAAGCAGGCATCAGAAGGGAAACCGCTCTTCGCCAACCCCAGAAACGCGGCTGCCGGATCGATCCGCCAGCTTGATCCCCGCGTATCCGCCGAGCGGCCCCTCGCCATCAACTGTTATGCCGTCGCGGGCATTGATGGTCCCGGATTCGAAAGTCAGTGGGAAGTCCTGCAAAGACTGAGAGAATGGGGATTCCCCGTCAACCCCCTGATCAGGCGTGTGAGAACGGCGGACGAGTGCGTCGGTTTCTTTCATGAGCTGGAAGCAACAAGAAAAGAAATTCCTTACGAGATTGACGGCATGGTCATCAAGATTGATTCCCTGGCTCAGCAACGGCGTCTCGGCGCACTGTCGCGAAGTCCGCGATGGTCGATCGCCGCAAAATTTGCTCCTGCCCAGGCTACCACGGTAATAGAATCTATCGACGTCCAGGTTGGAAGGACCGGGGTCCTGACTCCTGTTGCGCGAATGAAGCCTGTGTCGCTCGGAGGCGTTACCATCAGTCACGCAACGCTTCACAACATGGCTGAAATCGAAAAAAAAGACATCCTCGTCGGCGATACCGTCCTCATTCAGCGGGCCGGCGACGTGATTCCCCAGGTTGTAAAATCGATATCCTCGAAGCGCACCGGTAATGAACGCCGTTTCAGCATGCCGGAACGCTGTCCTTCCTGTGGATCACCAGTATATAAAAATGAAGGCGAAGCGGCGCACCGTTGCATCAACATGACCTGCCCCGCCCAGACGCTGGAGCGGATTGTCCACTTTGTTTCCAGGGGCGCCATGGATATCGACGGCATCGGCGAAAAACTCGTACGCAGGCTCCTGGATGCGGAACTCGTACGAGGGCCGGCCGACCTGTATTACCTTAGTTTCGAGGACCTGCCGGGACTGGAACGGATGGCTGAAAAATCGGCCCGTAATATTATATCCGCTATCGAAAATTCGAAAAGTCCTCCACTTTCAAAATTTATCTACGCTCTCGGTATTCGACATGTCGGAGAAGACACGGCCGCCATTCTCGCCGGCCTTGTGGACGACATCAAAGAACTCGCCGTTCTTCCCCTTGAACGGCTTTGTGAAGTCCGAGGAATAGGTTCCGTCGTAGCCGAAAGCGTAACGGCGTTTTTTTCTGAGACATCGAACCGTGAAACCATCGACCGTCTTCTCGCCGCGGGTGTCAGGCCGCAGAAGGAACAACGTACAGCCGCATCCTCCCTTGCCGGCACGACCTTTGTTTTTACGGGAGCGCTCGACCGCGTCACTCGAAATGATGCAAAAAAAATGGTGGAGTCACTCGGCGCCTCCGCATCAAGCGCCGTGTCGAAATCAACGGACTACGTGATTGTCGGTAAAGATCCCGGCTCTAAATTCCACAAGGCGCAGGAGCTGGGAATTCCGACGCTCAGCGAGGACGAATTTCTTGCGATGATCACCGGAGAAAAGGAATGAGCATCAACGTTCACAACTCCAGACGCGTTCACCTCGTGATTTCCGGCCGCGTGCAGGGAGTATTTTTCAGGGCCCGCACCAAAGAACAGGCAGACCTGCTTGGAATCACCGGATGGGTAAGAAATCTCGATACCGGGCAGGTGGAGGTCGTTGCCGAAAGTGAGAGCAGCGCGATCGACCGTTTCGTCGACTGGTGCCGCCTGGGCCCGCGCTTCGCTTCCGTCTCACATGTTGAAATCATTGACGAATCTCCCGAAGGAAACATGTCGTCCTTTTCAATTCGCTTTTAAAAAAAGGCCTTCCCGGACCTTGCTCGTCCAGGAAAGGCCTTCGTAACGACCAGCCTCTTGCTATTCCGGAATAGTGAATTCCGGTGAAGCAATGGTACATCCTCCGTCGACAAGAATTGTCTCTCCGGTCGTGAAACTCGACGCTTCCGAAGCCAGGTAAATAATGGCTCCCGCGATCTCGTCGGGATCCCCCACCCTCTTGAGGGGAACATTTTTCGCGAGCTCGGCCTTTTCAGCTTTCGCCTGTTCCTCGGGCAGATGGAACCAGTGTGAATCAAGCATCTTGGTGCTAATCGGTCCGGGGGCTACCGCGTTTGCCCTGATGTTGTACGGAGCCAGCTCCAGTGCCATGGATTTCGTCGCCATAATGACGCCGGCCTTCGAAATGGAATAAATTCCGACAAAAGGTTCGGGCTTGTAGCCGTCCATCGACGCAACGTTGATAATCGATCCCCTGCCCTGCTCCTTCATGATCTTCGCCACCGCCTGGCTCATAAAATACAGCCCCTTCAGATTCAGGTTTATGATGGTGTCCCAGAGCCGTTCTTCGTTATCGAAAATGCTTCCCATGGCCGGCGAACACCCCGCGTTGTTCACCAGTATGTCGATCCGTCCAAACTCGTCCATGACCTTTCCGACGAGCGTCGAGATGTTGTCCATTTTCCCGATATGGGCGGCTATCGGCGTGGCCTTTCTCCCCGTGGCACGCACTTCTTCCGCAACATTTTCAAGGTCGGGCAGCTTTCGGCTCGTCACGACCACATCCGCACCCGCCTTGGCCAGCCCGATCGCCGCGGCTCTTCCTATGCCCCTGCTTCCTCCGGTAACCACGGCAACTTTGCCTTCAAGAGAAAAACGTGAAAGATCATTCATTTTTCTGCCTCCTGTCTGTCAAACATGTTCTGATTTATTATTCTGGAGTCTCGTGCTCAAGCGGCCTTCCCGTTTCTGAACAAAGAAGGGCAGCGTCCATACGCTGCCCCCCTTTTCTCCTGCATATGTCTGTTCAGCGCACTGCGTAAGAGAAACTCAGTCCTTTGTAATTCCGGCGAGACGCCTGACGAGATCTTTCCGGTCCTCTATGTCGTACTGCGTGGTGATCGCTATCTGTTCCATTACGGGCGATCCACCGCCGTGATAATTCCCCATATTCGTGATTCCGCCTGTCGCCGAACAGAGAATATCTCCCATGAAACGCCAGAAGTTGGCGGCGTTCTTCGCGGATATCTTCGGATTCCTCATCACGTATTTCTCAAGCAGGTCCTTCGTTTCAGGATTCACCCAGTCTTCTTCGTAGGGGAATGTGGCCGGAACGCCGCCGGATATGTCGCAAAGAATTTCCTGTTCCCGGTAAACCGCCTCGCCGGTCAGGCAACGCCCCACGTTGGCATAAATGGAATTGGGAATGAAACTGCCGGGACCGTAGGGAACGAATCCGACACCGGGCATGTAAACCTCGGCCTTACCCTGATCAGACGCCGTGTAACCGGCGGCATATCCGAGTTCCGTTGTCAGTATGATCTCTGCCAGTTTTTCGCGCACATGACCGATTTTATGAATATTGTTCATCTCCGCTGCAAGGGCGGCCGATCCCAGGAGCACGTCGCCGATGGCGGGCTTGCATCCGGAATAGCTGTGGCGGTGGAAAAGGGCGAAGAGCAGTGCCAGAACGCCACCGTGTAAGTGTTCTCCGTTCAGAAACACGCGATCCCAGGGCACGAAACAATCATCAAAAATTACGTATGAATCCGTGGCTCCCGGCATGAAACCACGGGGGAAATGCTCGCGTTTCCGGTAATTGTGAACAGTAACCACCTGCTTTACGCCTTCCCAGTCGCCGGGAACGGCGAAGGCCACGGCATAGTCCTTGTCTTCGGGGCGCAGCGATCGCGTGGGAACGACAAGAATTTCATCGGCCACCGACGCTTCAGATATGTGAAGCTTGCATCCCGAAACGACGATGCCGTCGCTTTTTGTTTCCTTCACGCGTACGTAAAGATCGGGATCGACCTGCTCGTGGGGCCGTTTCAGACGGTCGCCCTTGACATCGGTCTGAGCGCAGCAACCGATCAGATCTTCGGTCTGAAAACGTTCCAGCCATTTTTTGAAGTTCTCGTGATACTGGGTGGAACCGTTGTTCTGTTTGTCCGCCTCATAGCTTACGTTATAAATGGCGTTTGTCGCGTCGATGCCCATGCACCGCTGGATGCATCCACCGACCTCGCGGCACAGATACCGCGTCATGTCCTGTTTCTTGTGAAGATCATCGGCACTCATGTGAATGTGGGTAAAACGGTTGATCGTTTCTCCCGTCAGGTGGGACTTCGCCAGCATGAGTTCCTGAATTTTGGGATCAGGATCCTGGGCTTTGTCGTAGGTTGTCGCCATGACATCAATGGTGGGCATCTGAACTTCGTCCGCCCGATCGATTTTCTCGCCGTTGAAGTACACATTGCGCTTCATTTTCCCCAACGCCTCGATGTACTGCTCCTTCGTCCTCAGCATACGTATTTCTCTCCTTTCAATTAAGCCCTTGAACAGGGCAATATAGTGTCAGCTAACGCTGCGGGTACTTCTCTGAGTGCGTGTAACTCCGACGGCCGGAATCTCCCGAGACAGAATGGAAAAAGGGACCGCATCAGGGTAATTACTCCACAACCAAGTTATTGGCGAATATAATTCAATACAACATTCACTGATATCATCCATTCCCCTAGATATCGCTTCGAATTATCTCAGATTACCGAATACGATCCGCTCGTTTACCAGTTTTTTTGACTCGTTACAGTCGCCGCAAACATGCTTCCATGCCAAGAGGTACAAGCTTCCCCCGTCGAAACATATATGGTATTGAACGACTTTTACAAAATAAACGGTCCCTTCGAGTGACCGTCATGGAGGGTTCACAATGCGTCTTAAAGATAAAGTGGCCGTCGTCACGGGAGGCGGCGGCGGACTGGGAGAAGGAATCTGCCGCTGCCTGGCGCGGGAAGGAGCCAACGTTGCGGTAAGCGACATCAGCCTGGCAGCGGCCCGGCGTGTGGCTGATGTTGTGTCGGGAATGGGATGCCGTTCGACAGCCATCGAAACCGACGTGCGAGACGACAAACAGTGTCGGCGCATGGTCGAGGAAACCGGAGACACCCTGGGCGGTCTCGACATTCTTGTTTGCAACGCCGGGTTCGGAGGATATTCATCGGATCGTCCAGCTGATCTTCCCCTGTCAGTTGAAAATATTTCGGAGGAAGAATGGGACCTGACGTTTGACGTCAACATGAAAGGTGTTTTCCTCTGCAACAGGGCCGTTATTCCCCGTTTCAAAAAGCAGAAAAGCGGGAAAATAATCAATATCGCCTCCATAGGCGGACGAATGCCCCTGGACTTTCTTGCCCACTACGACGCCAGCAAGGCCGGTGTCATCGCTTTCACGCAGGCTGTCGCAATGCACATGGCGAGACACGGCGTCAACGTCAACGCTGTCTGCCCCGGACTTGTTAAAACCGAAATGGGCCGCTCCATGGGAATCATGCTGGGTCGATCCCATCCCGTGTTCAAGGGCATGGATCCGGACACCGTCTTTGAGAAACTGGTAAATAATTCCGTCCGCAAGCGAACGCCCCAGACGCCCGAGGACATCGGGAACGCGGTCGCATTCCTCGCATCCGACGACGCATCGGAAATCGTGGGACAAAGCATCAATGTATGCGGCGGAATGTATTTCAGTTGATCTTCTTAACGCCCGTTTTCCGGAACCGATGATGATCGTTACGGCCGTGCCGCCATGAACGACTGGTACCTCTTTTCACTTGCAGCACTGATTCTGTTCGGACTGCAACGTTTCCTTTACAAGGTATCGGCCGAGGAAGGCTGCAACAGTGTACTCACCTCGCTCGCTTTTATGGGTACGGTGACGTGTCTCAGCACACTGTTTTTTCTTCTTTCGCGGACTTCCGTCGGTAATACGGCCTTTCTCCTCGTCATATCGACCGTCAACGGCCTTTCCTTTTTGGCGGGAACACTCGCATCCATGGAGGCCCTGAAGCGTATTCCCGCCACGACGGTTTTGCCTCTTATACGCCTGAATACCGTCCTGGTGGTACTTTTCGGTATATTCTACTTCGGTGAAAATCCGTCCATGTACCAGTATATCGGCATCGTGATCTCGCTGGCGGTTATTATTGTTCTCGCCCGTTCCTCCGCATCCGTTCCCGCCGCCGGGCGACGCAAAACAGGCCGCGGCATTGCCTACGCCGCCGTTGCCCTTGTTGCGGGAGCCGTTGCCGCGGTTTCAAGTGCGTTCGCCGCACACGCCGTCGACAAACTCGCTTTCATGTCGCTCTCCTACCTGATGGGCACAATTTTTTCTTTTGCGCTCTACCGCCGCCGGGCCTTCACCGGATGCGCCGCTACAGTCCGTAAAACCGTGGGAATCGGCGTCTGCATCGGCATCATAAACTTTGCCGGTTTTTACGCGCTTCTCCACGCTCTCGCGGCCGGACCGGTTTCAGTCATCATGCCCGCCACGGGGCTCTATTTTGTTGTCACAGTACTTCTTTCGGTTGCTGTCTACAGAGAAAAACTTGATTTGATCCGTTTCTCGGCTCTTGTCATGACGGTCGCTGCCATTATCCTGTTGAGATGGTAGTTATTCGACCCGCGTTCTGATCTATTTGTGGAATTAGCGGGGTTTCTCAAGCTCGTCGAATACTTCCCGAAAGCCTTTCATGGCGTTCATGATCGTCGAGTCATCGACGCAGTAAGCGACTCGAATATAGCCGGGCCCGGCGAAACCGCTTCCCGGCACGGTAAGAATATTTTTCCGCTGAAGCTCCTGCACGAACGCAACATCATCTTCCATCAGGCTTTTCAGAAACAGGTAAAATGCCCCTTCCGGCCTGACCACATCGTACCCGATATCCTGCAGACCATCGCAAAGGAGATCCCGTTTTCGACGATAATCGTCGAGGGCGACCTTCGTTCCCTGAAGCCGGGCGACGACACGCTGCATCAGGCCGGGCGCGTTGACAAACCCGAGAATTCTCGTGGCCAGCGCGATACCATCGAGAATAAGTCCGGCGTCGGAAGCTTCCGGATTTACGGCAATAAAACCAATACGTTCCCCCGGGATGGAAAGGCTTTTCGAATAGGAGGTGGCCGTTATGCTGTTCCTGTACGACGCCAGGATACTCGGAACCTCCCTGCCGTCATAGACGATGTCGCGATAGGGTTCATCGGCAACCAGGTATATGTCCCGGTTAAGTTCCCCTGACTTACGCTCCAGCAGGACGGCCAGCTCCCCTATCGATGAGGTGTCGTAGATTTTCCCCGTGGGGTTGTTCGGTGAATTGACAAGGATGGCCCTCGTGCGCCCGGATACCGCGGCTTCAATTGCGTCCAGGTCAAGAGAAAAATCGGGCCGCGTCGGCACGAATCGCGCTACGCCTCCCATGTTGTCCACATAAAAGCGATATTCTGCGAAAAACGGCGTCGGAATGATTACCTCGTCGCCGGGATCGAGCAGCGTCTTGAAGACCACATTGAGTCCCCCCGCGGCGCCGCAGGCCATGACCACCTGTTTCCAGGAAATGTGAATGCCCTGTGTTTTTTCCAGGTACGAGGCGACGGCCCTTCTGGTTTCTTCAAAGCCGGCGTTCGGCATATAGCCGTGCATGCCCCGTTGATCAGACTCCACCACTTCCTTCATCGCTGCGTGGAACTCGGCGGGCGGCGGCAGATTGGGATTCCCGAGGCTGAAATCGAAGACATTGTCTTCTCCGAAGCGTGCCTTCAGCTCGAGACCTTCTTCAAACATCCTGCGAATCCATGAAGACTGCGTCATGAATGTCGTCATCTTTTCCGCTATCGCCATAACCCGACTCCTTCCCACAAATTTCTACGGCCCCCGTCCCTGAACAGGTCGGGCTTCCCCCGGTCCGGCTCTCTCCGACGCGGCTGCCGCCAGCTCTAGCAGAGAGCCGTTAAAAGGGCAACCTTTCCTTTGCCTGAGTCACCCCGCGAACCGTCGGCCGGAAGACGGAAACACCCCCGATCACGCCGTACGGTTTCGCCGACCGGGATCTTCACCGCCGTATTCCGCAATCAGTCCTTCCAGTAGCTCGTCTTTTTTATGCCACATGTCCCTCACCCAGGCCTGGAAGTTTGCCCTGAACTGCTCGTCGCCCATGTAGTCTCCCCGCAGAAACTCCTCCGGAATAATATGCTCCTTGACGCGTACCACGATCCTCGACATGCGTCCGCAGAGAAAATCCCAGAACCTGGCGGGACCATCCGGGTAGAGAATCGTCACATCCAATATTTTTTTTATCTTACCGTCCATGGCGCCGAGCGCGAAGGCAAGCCCGCCCGCTTTTGGTTTCAGCAGATGACGGTAGGGGGATTTCTGTTCCTCGTGTTTTTCGGGCGTAAAACGGGTCCCTTCAATAAAATTCAGAATAGACACGGGCGTGTGCGCGTAGCGCTCGCACATTTTTCGAGTTGTTTCCAGGTCCTTCCCCTGCATGCCCGGGTGCTTTGCCAGATACGACTTCGAATACCGCTTCATGAAAGGATAGTCGAGCGCCCACCAGGCGCTGCCCAGAATGGGAATCCAGGCGAGTTCCTTTTTGAGGAAAAATTTCGGAAAGGGTATCCTGTTGCCGAACGTCCGCAGAAGGACGACGATGTCGGTCCATGACTGGTGATTGCTGTTTACGAAATACCACTCATCCCTGCGCAGACCCTCAATACCCTTGATATCCCAGGTAACGTTCAGGGCCAGTTTCAATGAAAGCAGGACTCCTCCTATCCATCCCCGGACCACCGCCATTACACGGCGAGCGTTGCGCGCCTGGAAGTCCTCGTTTCGCACAAGAAGTTTTGCTGCGGCCAGGACATGGACCGGCAGGGCCCAGATCAGCGTATCGAGTGTGACGAACAGGATGCAGGTAATTCCGAGCAACGGAGGCGGCAGAAAAGAAAGCATTTTTTACTCCTCTGTATTCGGCGGCTATTGTATATGTATGCACCGAATCGTCTTTTTGATTCAAGCCCTGAAAATTCTTTTCTCGAAAAACCGAAGACGCATTACACTATTTTTGTTTCCTTTTCGAATAATTAAAAAACACATCGGAAAGCGGATAATCTTGACAGGAGTCTCTCATTTTCCTATAGTCTGTCTCGATTCCGAAAATTTACGGCAGCGCGGATTCACCGCGCAAGGCGAGGGAGTTACATTATGTCGAAACCCATGAAATACATCGGCATCGGGCTTGCCCTGTTGCTCGTGATATCGGCCCTTTTCGATACGATTATCGGGGCCTTTGTAGACTTCTATTTTTTTGATTCACTGGACTTCTCCAGCGTTTTCTGGACGTACTTCACCACCGAATATATCATCCAGATTCTGTTCTTCCTCGTTTTTCTCGCGTTCGGAGGAATCAATCTCTATGTAGCGTATCGATCAACGCCGCAGCGCATAACGGTCATCGACATGGGGCAGGTTTCTCTTCCCGTCCGGGGCCTGCAATGGGGACTTTTCCTGCTTCTCGTGCTCATGGCGTGGGCGATCAGCTCGTACCCGGCTTCCAACTGGCTCGAAACACTCATGTACTTCAACCGGTCGCCTTTCGGACAGAGCGACCCCGTTTTCGGACGGGATATTTCATTTTATTTCTTCTCTCTTCCCGTCTTCGAAATGATCCGCAACTACGCCACGGCGGTCCTTTTCGTCACCGTGATCGTAACTGCCGGCGCTTACGTCGTCGCCCGCGGAGTCGTCTTCACCCCCCAAAACGTCACCGTGTCAACGGCTGTCAAACTGCACGGCATCTTTTTTCTCGCGGTCTTTTTTACGATCCAGTTGTTCACTTACTGGCTTGCACGCTATGAATTGCTCTTTTCGGCCGACGGCGTCGTCTTCGGCATGAACTACGTGGACGAAAAAATACGTGTTCCCGTGTACAACGGACTTATCATCGTATGTTTCGCCGGCATCGCGCTGGCGGCGCTGGGCATGATAAAACGGTCGGTGAAACAGCCCCTTGTCGGCCTGGGAGTGCTGATCGTTTCGATCATTGTTTTCAGCGGCCTTCTACCCTCTTTCGTGCAACGGTTTTCCGTCGATCCCAACGAGCTCGAGCGGGAGCGGACTTACCTGGACAATCACATCCAGTCGACGCGGATGGCCTATGGTCTTGATGCAATCGAGGAAAAACCCTATCCCGTCGATTATTCACTGACCCGGGAAGACCTGAAGAACAACCGCCTGACGATTGAAAACATTCCGCTCTGGGACTCCCGCCCGCTTCTCGAAACATACACCCAGATACAGGCCATTCGCCCCTACTACGATTTCAACGATATTGATATCGCACGGTACACTTTCGACGGCGACTATCGCCAGATAATGCTTGCCCCCAGGGAACTGGACCAGAGGCGCTTGTCGCCCGATTCACAGACATGGGTAAACAAAACCTTTATCTACACACACGGCTACGGTGTGGTCGCCAATCCCGTCAACGTTTTTACTCAGGAAGGTCTTCCCGAACTTTTTATCCGTGACATTCCACCGAGAATGAGCGTTGACCTTGAGCTGGACCGTCCGGAAATATACTTCGGCGAGCGGACGAATGAACCCATCGTGGTCCGTGCCGGAACCGAAGAATTCGATTATCCTTACGGTGAGCACAACGAGTTCACGACGTACGAGGAAAATACCGGCGTAAACGCGGGATCACTTTTCCGTCGAGCGATATTCTCCATTCATTTCGGTACTATAAACTACCTTATCACTGATTACATTCTTCCGGAAAGTCAGCTCGTCTACTACCGGAATATTTTTGAACGGGTGCGCGTACTCGCACCCTTCCTGTCCTTTGATCACGATCCCTATATTACCGTCGTCGACGGTCGCCTGTACTGGATTTACGACGCTTACACCATGTCGTCCCGCTACCCTTACTCGCGGCCGTACGCTCAGGGCATCAACTACATTCGTAATTCCGTCAAGGTCGTCATAGACGCCTACAATGGAACAACGCGCTTTTATACGATCAACGAAGAAAAAGATCCTCTCATCCGCGCTTACGCCGACGTATTCCCCGATCTTTTTCTTTCCATCGAAGAAATGCCGGAAGGACTGCGCGCACAGATACGTTACCCTCAGGATCTTTTCGACATACAGTCATCGATGTTCCGGATCTACCACATGAGCGACCCCGTCATGTTCTATAACCGTGAAGATGTCTGGGAATTTCCCAATGAGCGTGTTTTCGGCAGTGCCCAGACAATGGAAAGCTATTACACGATCCTTCGCTTTCCAGAAGAAACAAAAGAAGAATTTATCCTGTTGATGCCCTTCACACCATCGAACAGGGACAACATGATTGCCTGGTTGTCGGGTCGTTCCGACGGAGATAACTACGGTTCCCTGCTCCTGTTCAGGTTCCCCCGTGGCGAGCTGGTATTCGGACCCATGCAGATCGAGGCCCGCATAGACCAGACCGCTGAAATAGCGCAGCAACTCGCCCTGTGGGACCAGGCCGGAACGCGGGTTCTTCGGGGAAGTCAGCTTGTTATTCCAATAGAAAATTCCGTTCTCTACATCAAGCCCCTGTTCCTTCGGGCAGTCGAGGGTCGCCTTCCCGAGCTGCGCCGCGTTCTCGCCTCTGACGGCAACCGGGTGGTAATGGAAGCCGGACTTGATGAAGCCTTGAACCGTCTCTTCGGAGAAAGCGTCCCCATCGAGGCAATGCCGGCAGTGGAAGCGGTTCTTCCCGATAGCTCTATGCGGCCGGGAACAACAGCGCCCCTGCAAACACTGCAAGAACAAGCCCGCCGGGCACTCGACCGTTACGAAAGCGCGCAGCGCTCGATTCGCGAGGGCAACTGGGCGAAATACGGAGAAGAAATCGAGAAACTGAGGGAGGACCTGCAGAAGTTGATCGATGCCGGCGTCGTTCGTCCACTTGATGATGACTAGGCCGGTAACAAGACTTCTTTTCAGGCCATAATCCATGACGGCGGCTTTCGTAAAAGCCGCCGTTTTTGTTTCAGTAAAAACGTACAACTGATGTACCGGGAAATTTTAATGCCCTGCAACCACAGTATATCGAAGCATATTTTTTATGCACTGCGTTACTTGAACAGCGCCTGGAATTATTGCATGACTACCAGATTTCCCGTATACTCTTTCTGTAAAACAGTCTTCGAATTCAGTCACAAGATCGCCGAATCTCCGCGTTTGACTGCATCGCGGACATACCTGGGATGAGGGATAAAATGGTTGCAAGGATTGTAACCGCTGCCTGTGTGCTGGTTTTGATCTCCGCCTGCGCCGTTCCCGTCATGACGCCTGAAACGATGGAAACTGTGGACAAAAGCATTTCCTTTTCAACCATTCAGCAAAATCCCGATGCCGTGAGAGGCAGCGTCGTTCTCGTCGGCGGCCAGATACTGGAAACAACACCGAAAGAAGGAGAAACATGGATCGAGGTACTTGAAAAGCCCCTCGACAGAAGCGGAAAACCCGTGAGTGCCGATCTCTCGTCAGGTCGTTTTCTTGTCCGATTCCAGGGCTTTCTCGAACCGACCATCTATGAAAAAGGCAGACGTCTGACAGTAGCGGGCAGAGTGGACGGCAAGGTAATTCGTCCGATCGGGGAAATAGACTACACCTATCCACTCCTGACCGCGACAGAACACTACCTCTGGAACACCGACGATACCGTCAGTTCTCCCCGCATCGGCATCGGTATCGGTATTGGTGTGGGCGGCGGTACCCGTGGAGGCGGCGCTGTTGGTGTTGAATTTTAAAATGACATTCTTCCCCTCAATAACCATCGCTTTTTTGCTATGTCTGTCCTGCGCTTCCTTCCCTTTCGAAACCACCCGGGAACCAGAAAATGAAATCGAGTTTTACGAGGCCTTCAACAACCCGGAGGCATACAATGGATCACCTGTCATCTGGGGCGGCATCATCATCGAAACCGTTCCGAGACCCGATGACACACTGATCATTATCCGTCAGTCTGAACTGGATTTCCAGAATCGTCCCCAAAACCCGGATCACTCGGAGGGCCGTTTCATCGCCCGTCACAAGGGGTTTCTCGACCCCGCCATCTACAACACCGACCGCGAAATAACAGTCGCCGGAATAATCGCCGGCACAGAGAAACGCCTCGTGGGTGAATATCAGTTCACCTATCCACTTGTCGACGTTCAGGAACTCACTCTCTGGGAGAAAAGGATGGAGGTGTTCCGATCATACGATCCGATGTACATGCCTCCGCCCTTTTTCTTCTGGCATCCGTATTACCTGCGCCCCTACCCCTGGCATTATTCCCCGTACTGGCGAT
>JAGYOR010000080.1 GCA_018399535.1 Deltaproteobacteria bacterium
GCGCCATGAGCCACCAGTTTTGCTCCACTTGCAACAGGCTTCGTCTTACCGCGGACGGCCGTCTTCGGGCCTGCCTGCTCGCCGATGATCCGGAAGTCGATCTCATGTCGCCGCTGCGCAACGGTTGCACAGATTCCCGTCTGACCGAATTGATCGAATGGCTGATCAGCATGAAACCGGAAGGATATCAATGTGCTTCAAATTTCACCGCCCGGAAGAAATGCGCGAGAAACATGTCCACCATCGGGGGATGACCGGCGGCGAGGAACAACCGGCAATGGAAATCAACGACAACCTCAATACCTATGAAAAGTGGATCGCGTCGCCCGAAGGAACATCAATTGAAACGAGAACCCATGAACTTGTTTCATCGCTTCTTCCTTCAACGGGAGGAAAACGCCTTCTCGGCGTAGGATGCAAAACGGGGCGCGACCTGGTTTTTTTCAGAAACCTCGGATACCTGGTCACGGGAACGGAAACATCCCGGGTCCTTATCGACGCCGCGCGCCAAAAGATCAGTCCCGGAATTGATTTGCACCTTGGAGACAGCGAGGATCTGCCTTTTTCGGACAGCGAGTTCGACGTGGTAACGATTATGACCTCGCTGGAATCGACAGAAAATCCGCTTCAGGCGATTCGTGAAGCGGTTCGAGTAAGCCGGGCGAGTGTGGTGTTGACGCTGATCAACCATGCCTCGCCGTTTGCTCAACGAATCAGGATATCGAGTTTCCCGGCGCCGGCGTTCCATTCGTTCCGCGTATTTGAAGCGATTCGCCTGGTCCGCGCCGCGATGCCCGGCGTACCCGTGGAATGGGGAAGTATTGTTTTTTTCCCCGCCGGCTGGTATCCCCGGGCGGAGGGCATCGACCGGAAGATCCCGTGGCGTAAAAACCCTTTCGGATCGATTGCCGGCATTTCATTCCCCGTCACCTACCACTTTCGCACACTACAGGAACCGCTTCGAGCGAACGTCGAGGTACGGCTGAGAGAGAACCGCCGGGTCCCCGGCACGGCCTGTAACAGGGAACGGTGACGTATCATGAGAGAAGCAATGCTTTACGAGCGATTGGATGACAAACGCGTCCGATGTATTCTCTGCGCTCACAGGTGCGTGATACAACCCGGCAGGCGCGGCATCTGCGGCGTCAGGGAAAACCGCGACGGTATACTTTACTCGCTCGTCGACGGCCTCATCATCGCTGAAAACCTGGACCCTATCGAGAAAAAACCGCTCTTTCATGTCTGTCCCGGATCGTTGTCCTATTCCGTCGCGTCCGTCGGCTGCAATTTTCACTGTGTTTTCTGCCAGAATTACGAAATCTCCCAGGTGCCACAGGATCAGACTGTCATTCCGGGCCGCGCGCGGACGCCGGAACAGATCGTCGATTACGCCGTGCGGAGCGGAGCGTTGTCGATCGCGTATACCTACACGGAACCGACTGTGTTCTTCGAATTCGTCTACGAAACAGGCCGCCTGGCGCATGAAAAAAATATTTTAAATCTTTTCATATCAAACGGGTTCCTGACACCCGAGGCCCTCGATCTCGCTGGAACCGTTATTGACGCGGCCAATATCGACCTCAAATCTTTCAGTGACTCCTTTTACAGGAAGTACTGCGGGGGCAGGCTGCAGCCCGTTCTCGACACGCTGCAGGGAATGCATGAGCGAGGCATCTGGCTCGAAGTAACGACGCTCATCATACCCGGCCTGAATGACAGCCCTGAAGAGCTGAGGGACATCGCGCGTTTCATCCGTTCGCTCGGGCCGGAAGTGCCCTGGCACATCAGCCGCTTTCATCCACAGTATAAATTGCACACCGTCGGAGCGACGCAGCCGGGAACGATTCAGAACGCGTGCCGAATCGGGGCGGAGGAAGGACTTAAATACGTTTACTCAGGAAACCTTCCCGGTGATAATGGAGAAAAAACCAGGTGCCCCTCCTGCGGAACGCTGCTCATCGATCGTTACGGATTCCGTATCCTGGGAATCAATCTTTCAGGGACGGCATGTCCCCGCTGCGGGACTCAACTGGACGGCATTTTACAATGCGGCGGCACCGTCGCCACATAAACGAAACCCCGCGTTTCCGTGCGAACAAAGGAAATAGATTATGAAGCTTTTTTTTACGGTTTTTACAACAGTGTTCCTTGCAGAAATAGCCGACAAAACCCAGATTGCCACCCTGCTCTATGCCTCAGGCGCGGGTAACAGCAAGCTTGTCGTTTTTTTCGGCGCCGCCCTGGCGCTCGTCACCGCCACGATACTGGCGGTCCTCTTCGGAACGGCGCTCTCCCAGTTCATCAACGAAAAAGTCATGATGAAACTTGCCGGAGGCGCCTTCATTGCCGTCGGCGTCTGGACCATTCTGCAATCTTGACGACATTCCCGGTTGTCAATCTTCAGATGGTTTTTCCCATTCGAGATCGTCCTCCCGGTATGTTTCATCCAGTACCCGACGGGCGTGTTCCAGTTCCCCGGCCGGAACCAGCAGGTTCACGCGACCGAGACCGTCGAGAGTGAGACCGTAAAGAACGGCGACCGATTCATAGTCCATGCGCACGGGGATCCCTTCTGCCTCCAGCCTTCCCGCCGCGATATTCGCGTGCGCCAGTCCCGGCGCGACCAGTACGACTTCCCATCCTTCAGGTTTCATTACGAGCTCCTTTTACGTTCAGCGCGTTTTACGGCGCGTTCCGGTCTATGACAATCGTGAGATACCCGTCGCCACCGCTCTCATCACCTATTTTCAGGCCCAGCTCCGGCAACCGTATTACCTGTTTGTTTTCGACGCCGGACGGAACAGAAACAGCGAATAACCGTTTTCGCAACCCGGAGGGAACGCTTATAATTTTGCGCGTTCCCCGCAGGGCTTCGTCCGACGATATGGAAAGTGTTCCGTAAAAATCATTGCCCGCACCTTCTTCGCGACGGACAACGCGGACGCGTGGGCTGCGTCGCCGCGCCGCGATCCTGCGGACACGTTCCGTCACGCCCGATTCCGGAAAAATCATGAACAGCTTAAAAAACAGGACGCCCGCGACGAACCCGCCCACGTGGGCCCACCAGGCTATTCCTCCTCCCTCCGCGCCGGTGAGGGCGGCGCTTATAAACTGAAAAAAGAACCAGATGCCGAGGAAAAAGGCCGCCGGCACCTCGATAAAGTAGGGAATGATCAGGATCGGAATGAACGTCAGAATGCGGGACCGCGGATACCGGATGAAGTAGGCGCCCATGACGCCGGCAACAGCGCCGCTTGCACCGATGACGGGAACTGTCGAGTGAAGATTGAGGACCAGGTGTGCCAGCCCGGAAAACGTCCCGCAAAGAAGATAAAAAGCCAGAAACGCGAAAGGCCCCAGCTCGTCTTCAACATTATCACCGAAAATGTGAAGGAACCACATGTTCCCCAGAAGGTGCCAGAAGCCGCCGTGAAGAAACATGAAAGAAACCAGCGACAACGCCTGAATGCCGAAGCTGAACCGCTCGGCTAACCCGGGCATGCCGTACCGCGCAGGGACAAGCCCGTAGGTGAAAATAACGTTCTGGAGTTCCCGGCCGTGACCCGGCATCACCAGGAAAACGAGGACGTTGATGATTATAAGCGACGTGGTAACGACAGGGAAGGTCCTGGCGGGTATGGTGTCTCGAAGGGGTATCATGGCCGGCCGGGGTCTCCCGGTTCCTGCAGGAGCCTGGACGCGGGTACGAAAAAGAACATGCCCCGCCCCCGTCTTTTATTCAGCCGGAATAGTCAGTTTCAGGCCGACATGAAGGGAATCCCGGCGATCTATCTTGTTCATGGAGCAAAGCCTGTCAAGATCGATATTATAGGCCCGCGCGATTCCGAAGAGGGTTTCCCCCTGCTTCACCGTGTGATAACGACGTGTCCCGCTTTTGACGGTCTCAGACGTCGCGGTTGCCTTGAGAGCCTGCGCCTCGGCCGAGAGTGCCCCCATGTTGCGCTGCAAGGTGTCGACTTTCTTCGACAGGGCGTCAAGCCGGCTGATCAGGATCGGGGCATCACCGGAAACGTCCTTTCGAGTCTCAAGCAAATCGGCGACTGCCCGTTCCATTCCGTCGAGCTGGGCCACCCGCGACTCGATCCGGTTGACACGAAGTATCAACGCCGTAAAATCATCTTTTGAAACAGCCGGTTCGTCTCCCGACGACAGAATCAGAACAAGGAGGACCAGTGCCAGCACACATCCGGCGCCGATCAGAAGTATATTCTTTCTATCTTTTACCCATTCCGACAGGTCCCGCGGATCTTCGTCGAAATCGTCCCCGCTGTCGGAACCGTCCTCGTCGTGTTCTTCAAGATCGATGAACTCGTCCTCTCTGTCGTTGCGCATAGCTGCGGTATCCTTTCAATGTGCCAAAAGACTATAGAACAAAAGATCGACTTTCGTCAAGAAACCCCGGAAGAAAGCCGTTTTCTCCCTTGCTCTTTGAATGAGGTACAGTCTTGTGGTATAGCAGTATTACTCTTCTCGACCATGTCCGATCATTCTTCTTTCCGACCCGTTATATTGAATAAAAAACAGGAGCCTGCGGAAAATTGTGAGAATCTCCGTACATCGGATGAAGATGCTCATTCTGGGTTTTTTCTTTCTTTCCGGAATGACCGGCCTCGTCTATCAGATTACCTGGATGCGATTGATCTCCCAGGTTATCGGCGGAGCTCCCTTTGCTGTAGCCGCGACCCTCGTGGTTTTCATGGGCGGACTGGGCCTGGGAAGTTACATAGCCGCCCGGACGATCGATCGCTTCCAGGGGCTCAGACTCGTCAGAATATATGGTGTTCTCGAACTGGCCACCGGCATATATGCGCTCGGCGTTCCCCTGCTGCTCATTCTGTTACAGATCCCGTACGGCGTACTGTACAACAATCTCTATGAACATATCCTCGCGTACAATTTTTTTATTTTTGCCGGGGCACTCCTTGTGTTGGGTGTTCCTACCACCTGTATGGGGGCGACTCTGCCCATTCTCTGCAAGTACTCAGTTGCCCGCCTTTCGCGACTGGGTTCGAGCGCGGGCCTGTTGTACGGAATCAACACCTTTGGCGCCGCGCTGGGAGCACTGCTCTGTGGCTTCTGGATGATCAACGCCATGGGAGTCTGGGGCTCCATGCTTGTGGCTGTTGCCGTTAATTGTTCCATTGGCGTTACCTGCCTCGCCCTGACACCCCGAGGAGAGAACGACCGATCTGAGGGAACCACCGCCAGCAGAGAAGTGAAAAGAAAAATGGGAGAAACACCCGATGTGTTGTATCCCCCCGTGGTTCTGTATTGCGCCCTCGCGATTTTCATGGTGTCCGGTTTCTGTGCTATGGCCTACGAGGTTTTCTGGACCAAGCTCCTGGGACTGCTCATCGGCCCCACAACCTATTCCTTCACCATTGTCCTGGTGACCTTTATTGCGGGACTTGCCTTGGGAAACCTGGCATTCGGCCGGTGGGCCGACAGGACGAAAGACGTTCCCGGACTGCTCATCGTGAGCCAAGCGGCAGCAGCTTTTTTTGCCCTCTTTGTGAGCCAGTTTTTCGGGAACAGCCAGCTTTTCTTTGCCAAGCTCATTCATGGTTTCAGCGATCAATTCACGAGCTTCTTTATTATCCAGGCGCTCACCCTGTTCGGATTCATGATACTTCCCACCTTCTTCCTGGGGGCCACCTTCCCGCTGGTGGCGAAAATCTATACACGTTCCTTGTCAACCGTCGGACGATCCATCGGCGTTGCTTACACCATGAACACCATCGGCGCCGTGCTGGGTTCGTTCTGCACCGGGTTCATTCTCATTCCGGTGCTGGGCAAGGAAACGGGGATCAGCTTCGTGATCGCCTTTCAGATGACTGTTTCGCTGGTCGCCGGTCTGGTACTGGTACGGAAGCAGGGGAAAATACCGCGGCGGGCCGCGGTACTTGCAATTATTTTTATCGCAGGGCTGACGCTCTGTACATTCTATCCTTCCTGGAACCGCCATATTCTGGCAAGAGGAAAGTATCACCGTTTCGAAGAAGCAGCCGAAGTCGCCGAACTGGCGGAATCAACGGGATGGATTCGAGCGGCCTTTTCGGGAGCCGATATTCTCGCGGCCCTGGAACGGGGTGAACTGGTATACTACGGCGACGGTATCGGAGGGTTCACCACGGTTCTGAAATATCACGGACCTTTTGGCGAAGCAGAGTATTCTATGGCCAACAGCGGCAAAATGGATGCTTCGTCGCGAGGAGACATGAAAACCCAGACGTTGCTTGCCCATTTCCCCATGCTCTTTGCAACAAACCCGAAAAACGTTATGATTCTCGGACTGGCAAGCGGCATCACGGCCGGTGAAGTGCTTCACTACCCGGTGCAACGGGTCGACGTGGTGGACATCAATGACCGGGTCTTCGAGGCCGCCCGTTTCTTTGATCCCTGGAACAATAATGTTCTCAATGATCCGCGAACTCGCTCTATTATTCAGGACGGTCTGGCCCACCTGGTTCTCACCAGGACAACCTACGACGTGATTATATCGGAGCCGTCGAATCCCTGGATGGCAGGACAGGCCTCGCTTTTTACGCGGGAATTTTTCGAAGCGGCGCGGAAAAAGCTCAACGACGACGGCATTTGCGTCCAGTGGTTTCACTGCTACCAGATGGACTGGGACACTTTCGCCCTCGTGGGTCGAACCTTTGCCGACGTTTTTCCCAACAGCCTGCTCATCTCCTGTGAACCGGGAGGTCTGTCCGGTGACTTTCTCTTTGTCGGGTTCAAGAGTGAAAACGGTCCGGACTGGAAGCAGGCCCGTCATAACATTTCCTATGCGCGGCATTCAAATAATATCGATCTGGCATACCCGGAACTGTTCTACCGGATGATCGTATCAGAGAACCTTGACGAGGTTTTCGGGCAGGGACCCATGAACAGGGAAAACCGGCCCCTGCTGGAGTACGCCGCTCCGCGACTCATGTATCGGAACGGTGACGTCCAGCTGGCACTTCTCCGTCGTCTGCTCAAGGATTCCCGTCTCAGTTCCGATACCCGCTCCCATCTCCAGGTCTTGCTCGAATCGGTGGATGCCCGCATTGATTATGCCGCTTACGCCCTGTCGGTGCATTCGCCCTTTGCCGGCATGGTTGATCTATCCAGAGCCGACAGGAATCAATGTGAACGATACGGGGCGCTTTTGAAAGAGTATGTTTCCCACAATCCCCTGGATTTTAATCTCCTGAGAGACTCCACCCTGGCACGAGAGCTTCGACAGATTCAGATCACATCAATAAAAGAAATGCTGCCATCGTTGGAACAGAAGGCGCCAGCTCACTTCTATCTCGGTTGGCATCTGGCAGAGGAAGGCAGGCTGGAGGAAGCAATCGTTCATTACCGGAAAGGAATCGAGGACGAGCCGTTTAACACGCAAAGTCTCAATGACCTTGGCTGCTTGCTGTACAAAGCGGGGGAATATGATAAAGCCCTGAAATACCTTGAACGGTCACTCGAACTGAGACCCGGGTTTCTGCGGGCGCTTGGAAACAGCGCCTATGTTCACCTTGCAAAAGGGCAGGATGAAAAGGCCCTTCATTATTTCCTGGATGTGCTTCGGGTAAAGCCGGATTCGGCAGAAGCTCACTACCAGGCGGGACGTATTGGGGTTCGACTCGGCAATCCCGTTGACGCCGCCGCCCATCTCAGACAGGCAATCCGGCTCGAGCCCGAAATGGCTGAGGCCCACGACAGTCTGGCACTTATTCTTGCCACCGAACGGCAGGTATTCGATCCACGGCGGTCTCTTTACCACGCGCGGAAGGCATCAAAACTGACGGGAGAAAAGAACCCTGAAATACTGGCAACATTGGCACGGGCTTACCGCGAGGCAGGTTACGAGGCACAGGCTCGTCAAACCGCCGAACGGGCGCTTGAACTGGCCCGGGAATCGGGTCGGGCAGACCTCCTGCCGCTGATCGAGAACAGGATGGGCAGCGGTGGTAAACAAGAACCATGACAGTCTTACTTCGGCCTGGTTGATACGCTCCGGTCAAAGAAAGAGCCGGGTCCGTCCCTAAACGGGATGGACCCGGCTTTATAGTTTCTCACTGCTCAGGCTGTCCGTGCTTACAACTATCCGTGCCGCGCGGACACGTGCCGCCCTGTCAGTTGCATCCGCCGTTTGTTGTACCGTCGGCGGGATCGAACCGGTAGTCGGTCATGCCACTGCCGGGACCGTTGGCAAACACGCCGAAGGCGGATTCATCGCCACCCGAGTAATACTCTATCCAGGCCGTGATGAAATCGGTTTCGCTACCCAGAACGGACCTGTCATGCCAGTACATATGGTCTTCCCCAATCATGGAAGCGTACAGTTTGGGGACACCTTCCGGAAGGCCATTATAGGCGCCTTCGCCGTGATAAGCAGGAGCTATCACGTCAATGGTTCCGGTGAAAATGAGGGTTGCAGCCTCGTGGGTACTCCTGGGGCTCGGCTCATACGGTGCGAGTGCGACACAGTGCGTGACCTCGCCGCCCAGCTCTGATGCTGCATTGATTACACCACCGCCGCCTTTTGAATACCCGATGATGCCGACATTGCCTACTTTGCCTCGAATGGGGCTTCCGGAACGGTCGTTTTCTTCAGCTATGATCTCCACGCCGCGGAGATGAGCATCCTTGTAACCTTCGACCCACATATTGTCCGAGG
>JAGYOR010000081.1 GCA_018399535.1 Deltaproteobacteria bacterium
GATTCAAAGACCTCACTGCAACGTTCCATACTGATGACTCGATATTGTGCTCTGCAGAAAATCAATCGCGGATTCTGGGGGAACACCGCCGGTTGTTCTTTTGGAGCATCTTCGTATACAATATATGAAAAAGTCGGTTGAATCGACGGTTTCGGAGGGAAACGGTTCGAGCCGTCATCAATGTATTCGGAGTGTTCTCATGTGCGGACGTTTTGTCATGATATCGGATGTGGATGAAATAGTTGAGCAATACGGGGTGGTGCGCGTCGACTCGCGGGCCCGCCGCAGCTATAACATCGCGCCGGGCTCAGATGTGGCGGTGGTTACCGGGGAACGGGGGGAGCGGGCCCTCGTGGATATGCGATGGGGGTTCCCCGCGACCGGCCCCCGGGCGAACCGTCTGTTGATCAATGCCCGTTCAGAAACGGCGGACCAAAAGCCGAGTTTTCGGGAGGCCTTCAAAAAACAGCGCTGCCTGGTCATTGCGGATGGATATTATGAATGGGAATCAAGGGGCAAGTCGCGGGTTCCCTGGTATGTGCATTTTGCTTCCCGCGGGCCGGTGGGATTCGGGGGGCTCTTCCGGTTTATCCCTGTCCCGGAGGGCGGCGTTCGCCCTGCCTGCGTCATCATGACCACGGCCGCCAATGAACGTACCCGCCCGATTCACGACCGCATGCCCGTCATTCTGACCGGGGAGGATGCCGGTCTCTGGCTCGGCGGAACGGCGGATCAAGGTGTGCTGATGAATCTGCTGCGTCCCCGTGAATTCAGCGATATGGAGGCGTACCGGGTATCGACGCTGGTGAACTCGCCCGGCAACGATGTCCCTGATTGTATCGAATCGGTCGCACGGTGAAACCGGCGGACAATGAATTCCTTTGACAATGCACCCGTCATGAAATATACCGGGGCGTACGTCCAAAAGGTAAAGGTATAATATTTATGCAATTACAGGAAATAATCAACGCCTACGAGAAGGATCTCGCCGTCGTCGAATCCTTTCTCGAGCAGGGACGCGAGTCATACGTCGACCTTATTCCCGAAATCTCCAGGCATATCATCATGAGCGGCGGCAAGCGCATAAGGCCGCTTCTGATCATGATCAGTGCCGACCTGTTCGGCTATCACGGAGAAAACCGGTACCCACTGGCAGCGGCCATAGAATTCATTCACACCGCGTCGCTTCTTCACGACGATGTCATTGATCATGCCAGCATGCGGCGGGGGAAAGCCGCGGCCAACCAGCTCTGGGGCAACGCGGCAAGCGTTCTCGTCGGCGATTATCTTTATGCCATGGCGTTCAAGTTTCTTACTGCATCGAACAACCAGGCCGTCCAGGAACTTGTCTCGGTTGCGACGGCTACCATGGTGGAAGGTGAAACGCTGCAGCTCATCAAGAGCGGCGACGTGAATATCACCGAGGAAGATTATCTGTCCATAGTCGAAAAGAAAACGGCCATTCTGATGGCGACGGCCTGCGCTCTCGGGCCCGTCCTTGCCGGTGAACCGTCGTCGTCAGTCGACATGATGACCGATTTCGGCATGAAACTGGGGATCACGTTCCAGTTGACCGACGACACACTTGATTATGTCGGTGTCGAGGAAGATTTCGGCAAGACTATCGGCATGGACGTGCGGGAAGGAAAAATGACCCTGCCCCTGATATGGTCGCTTCAGAACAGCCCGTCGTCGCGGGCGGACAGAATACGGCGGATCGTAGCCGCCAAGTCTGCCGACGACGGTGACGTCGAGGAAGTAGCCGGGTTTATCCGGGATACCGGCGGGATCGAGTATGCCCTCGAAAAGGCGGGCAGCTTCGTGGCGGAGGCGAAAGAACTCATCGCCGATATTCCGCCGTCCTTTCCGCGGGACGCGATGGTGGTGCTGTCGGATCATGTGCTCAGCCGTACTATCTGACGGTATCGCGCCGGGCGACAACCTGCCCGGCGGAGCGTTTTTTCTGTTAGATTCGAATCGTGAGCGTTATGCCGTCCTATCAACTCCAGGGAAAAATACCGCGCATAGATGCCGACGCCTTCATTCACCCGGAAGCCGTGGTCATCGGCGAGGCGTCCATCGGGGCGGGATGCTTTGTCGGCCCCGGCGCCGTGATACGGGCTGATTTCGGACCGATTACTCTCGGCGAAGGCGTGAGCCTCCAGGACAACGCCGTTATTCATGTCAGCCCCGGTTCCCGGGTGCTTATAGAAGACAATTGCATCATCGGACACGGAGCACTCCTGCACGACGTTCATCTTGCCTGTGGCTGCGTCATCGGAATGGGGGCGGTTCTTCTCTTCGACGTTATCTGCGGGGAGGAATCCTTTATCGCCGCCGGAGCGGTGGTGACGCGGGGAACGAAAATTCCCGAAGGTGCCGTAGCGGCCGGCAATCCAGCGAAAATAATCAGGCATGAAATCTCACTCGAGCGCGCTCAGCAGGCGCGCGACGGCGCCCGGTTGTACCGGGAGCTGGCGTCTCTTTACCGTGAAACCATGAAGCGTCTTCCCTGACCGGTCGTTTTATCGGCGGGATGCTGCGTACTCCTGAATCATGTGTTCTTCGATGCGTCGCCGGATCATCTCCAGTGAGTTCGTATCGAGGCGGGAGGGAATGTGTTCGAGAGAGCCGAACCGCAGGAGGACGCTGCTGCGCGGCCAGGGCGCCGTCTCAGCCTCGGGAAATCATGATGAAGAATTTGGCAGAGAAACGCTGGCATCTCGAACAGAAAATGACAGAGATGCGGAGCGGCAGGAATTTTTGGGTCGAGAGGCGGAAAGATGATGAAAAAATTACTTCACACGAAGAGT
This sequence comes from Deltaproteobacteria bacterium, assembly GCA_018399535.1. Classification (GTDB taxonomy): domain Bacteria; phylum Desulfobacterota; class Syntrophia; order Syntrophales; family UBA2210; genus MLS-D. The sequence goes on from JAGYOR010000081.1 coordinate 2,814, forward strand.
GCGCCCGGCCGGACATTGTTCCGTCGCAGAATGGCAACGTTTATGGGGCCGCTCGAGGTCGTCTGGGCGGAAAATGAACAGGTCGCCTGGTCGGTGGTTGCCATAACGCTTCCCGGTGTTTCTCCGGTCGCCATGTCAGCGGCGCCCGGAAAACCGTGCGACTTCACCGGCGATCCTCCCGGGCCGGTTCAAAAACTGGAGGAAGATCTGCGTCGCTATTTCGAGGGGGAACGCGTCGATTTTGCTCTCGATCGTGTCGACGTTTCCCGTTGTCGTTCCTTTCAGCGCAAAGTGCTTCTGGAAACTTTCCGCATTCCGCGCGGAACGACGCTGGCGTACGGCACGCTGGCGGAACGCGTCGGCGTTCCCGGAGCCGCCCGCGCCGTCGGCACGGCGCTGGCGCGGAATCCTTTTCCACTGGTGATTCCCTGTCACCGGGTGATCAGGTCGTCCGGCGACGTGGGGCGTTTCGGTGGAGGTTCCGACATGAAGAGGGCGCTTCTGCGTCTCGAGGGGGTGTCCTTCGACGCGAAAGGACGTGTGGGGCCGATCCCGCGGAGCGCGGGAGCGTAATCAGGCGGACGTATCCCGGCCGGCAGTTTTTCTCGCCGATTTTGAGACCGCCATGTTGTCACGGTGAATAACTTCGTCGTAGGGCTTGCTTCCCAGGACCTGCTCGATCCGCGATGTTTTCAGCCCCTTGATCTTTTCCAGGTCGGCGGCACTGTAATTCACGAGTCCCTTTGCTATGTTTGCGCCTTTCGCGTCGACGCAGGTCACCGGGTCGCCGACGGCGAAGTCTCCCTCGACGCGGACGATCCCCGAGGGAAGAAGACTCTTGCCCTTTTCGATGACGGCAGCCGCCGCGCCGTCGTCGATATGAAGTTTTCCCCTTGATCGCAGCGTGTAAGCGATCCAGTATTTCTTGCTTGTCATGTGAGTCTTCATGGGCAGGAAAAGCGTGCCCGTCTCGTTGCCCTCGAAAATATCTCCGAGCACCCCTTTTCGCCTGCCCGGCGCGATGATGCAGGGAATGCCGAAGGCCGTCACCCTGCGCGCCGCCATGACCTTGCTCTTCATACCGCCGGTTCCCGAAGGATCGGCTTCGGACGAGGTAAACGACTCGATCTCTTCCGTGATTTCCTTTACCAGGGGAATGAGGACGGCCCTGCCGGAATCGCGGCGGGGGTTCCTGTCGTAGAGACCTTCCGTATTCGTCAGGTTTATCAGCAGGTTCGCTTCCATGATGTTCGCCATCATCGCCGCCAGCGTGTCGTTGTCGCCGAACTTTATTTCTTCCACGGACACCGTGTCGTTTTCATTGATGATGGGGATCACTTTCCACTCCATGAGCGTCGAGAGGGTGTTGCGCGTGTTAAGATACCGGCGGCGGTCCACGAGGTCGCTCATGGTGAGGAGCATCTGCGCGACCGCGATGCCGTGCTTTTCAAAGGCCCTGGAGTAAACGTCCATCAGGATTCTCTGCCCCACGGCCGCCGCCGCCTGCTTCTGGGGAAGGCTTTTCAGCGAACCGCTGAATTCCATGCGGCCTCTTCCCGAGGCGATCGCCCCCGACGAGACGATGACAAATTGAAGTCCCCGCCGGGAGAGCAGGGCGATTTCATCGGACAGGTTCTTGATTATTTTTCTGTCGATGCCGCCGCTGGTCGTCAGAACGCCGCTTCCCACCTTGACGAGAATCCGCCGCGCCTTCCGTACTATGTCCTTTCGTTCTTCGGCCATGACCGTTATCCCGCTTTCCTTTCGGCGAGTTTCCGCGCGATGCTGCCGACGAGTTCTTTCAGGCCGCTTCCCGTGACGGCCGAAATGGAAATCACCGGAATACCTTCGCGCGTGAAACGTTCCTGCTCCCGCGTCGCCCGTTCGACCGCGTCGGAGAGGTCGTTTTTGCTGAACACCACGATCTGCGGTTTCTCCGCAAGCTCGGTGCTGAAGGAAGCCAGCTCGTGGTTGATGGCCTGAAAATCTTCCCAGGCGCCGTCCGATTCCGACCGCGACAGGTCAATGATATGAAGGAGCAGCGTCGTTCGCTCCACGTGGCGCAGAAACCTGGTTCCCAGACCCGTTCCCCGGTGGGCGCCCTCGATGAGGCCAGGAATGTCCGCGACGACGAACCCGTCGTTATCGTCGAGACGGACAACGCCGAGGTTCGGAATGAGGGTCGTGAACGGGTAGTCGGCGATTTTGGGCCGGGCCGCCGAAATGCTCGCGATGAGCGTCGATTTTCCCGCGTTGGGCAACCCGATGATGCCCACGTCGGCGAGAAGCTTCAAATCAAGGGTGATCCGGCGTTCCTCGCCCGATATTCCTTCCTGGGCGAAACGCGGCGCCTGGTGGGTGGCGCTTTTGAAATGGGCGTTTCCCTTCCCGCCTATTCCGCCCCGCGCTGCGATGCAGACCTGTCCCGCGACCGTAAGGTCGCACAGGATCTCTCCGCTGTCGGGGTCGCGCACGACGGTTCCCAGGGGAACGGCAATCTCCACGTCCGCTCCGTTTTTTCCGGTTCTGTTGTTCCCTGAGCCGTGGCCGCCGCGTTCGGCCTTCCAGTGCTGGTTGAATTTAAGGTCCAGCAGGGTATGGCGGTTCTCGGAAGCGCGCACGATCACGTCGCCTCCCTTGCCGCCGTTTCCGCCGTCCGGCCCGCCGCGGGGAACATATTTTTCCCGGCGAAAGCTGACGCAACCCCGTCCTCCGTCGCCGGCTTTCACGTATATGGTGGCCTCGTCAATAAATTTCATATCGCAAGCCGTGGAGACGCTGTATCAGTGGCGTCGTTCCATTAAAAAAGGTGTTAGCGGAAACACGCGTCACTAACACCTCTGAAAACAATAATTGTGGGGAGCCGAAGGAATCGCGATCCGCGGCGGGACGCGGGTTCAGGCCGCGTAGACACTGACCTTTTTTCGAGTCTTGTCTTTTCGCTCGAAGGTGACGATCCCGTCGATTTTCGCGTAGATCGTATAATCTTTTCCCATGCCGACGTTCTGGCCGGGGTGAATTTTCGTTCCCACCTGGCGGATGATAATGGATCCGGCGCTGACGCGCTCTCCGCCGAAGGCCTTCACACCGCGCCTCTGCGATTGGCTGTCTCTTCCGTTTCGACTGCTTCCCTGGCCTTTCTTGTGAGCCATGGTTCTTTCCTCCGCTATCCAGCTATATCCGTAATTTTCATGCGCGTCAACGGCTGCCGGTGCCCGATCTTTCTGCGGTATCCCTTCCGGCGTTTCATCTTGAACACCGTGATTTTCGGACCCTTTGTCTGTTCAACGATCGTTCCCGTTACCGTCGCCCCTTCGACCAGCGGGGCGCCTATTTTGATCGAGTCGTCGTCCCGCACCATCAGGACCTGGTCGAAGGTCACCGCGTCTCCACGGTTACCTTCGATTTTTTCGAAATCGTGCGTTTCTCCAACGGCAACCTGGTACTGCTTGCCTCCTGTTTTTATAACTGCGTACATGATCGGCTACCCTTCAAAATGATCAATATCTTTATAATTATATATAAAATATCGGACAAGTCAACTACCGCCGGCATCCGCCGTGCGCTGCCGACGAGGGAGCAGACATACCCGAATATAACGAGAAAATCAAACATTATTTTTCCTCTTCAGGGAAAAAATAAACGGAGTGAGAGTTTTGAAAAATTCCCTTTGGCTTTAATGCCGTCATGCCGGACCCGATCCGGTTTTAATGCCGCTATGCGGTGCATCCAGTGTTATCAAGTACTTTCTGGATTCACCCTTACGGGTACTATAGCCGGTCTCCGCCGGAATGACGGGAAGGGGTATTATTCAAACCAGGTCTTGGAGTATGTAACTTTTATAGAGATGCGCGTCAGTCGTCGGTAGTGTATAGTAGCTCCCGCGGGCGATTCGGGCCCGTGCCATTCAAGGAGGAGGAAAACGTCGGTGACGCTGTTTCTTATTATAACGGGGCTGATCATTGCGATCGTGGCCGTGGTCGGAAGCCTGCTTCCGGTGATTCCCGGTCCTCCCCTGGGGTTCGCGGCCCTGCTGATTCTTTCCTTCGCCAAGAACTGGGAGCCCTTCAGTACGGAATTTCTCATAATCGCCGGCGCCATAGCCCTGCTCACCGCTATTCTGGACAACGTGCTGCCCGCCGAGGGAGCGCGCCGTTACGGCGCGTCGAAATTCGGCATTGTCGGCGCCGTACTGGGAATCGTGGCGGGATTCCTGGTTTTGCCACCCCTGGGCATCGTTATCGGCGCACTGGTGGGCGCTGTCGCGGGCGAACTGGCGGCGAACAAGAGCGGTCACGACGCCCTGCGCGCCGGATGGGGCGTCTTCATTGGCTTTATGGTAGGAACGGCGATCCGCGTCGCCTATACCCTGGGGGTGCTTTTCTTCTACATAAAAGCGCTGTTCTGACGGGAACAGGGGCTGCTCCCGGTTTACTCCGGCAGGATCGCCACGACCCGGGCCGGCGCCGCGCTTCCACCCTTGATCTTGAGCGGAAAGCAGGCGATCTTGAAGCCGAAGGAAGGCACCTGGTCCAGGTTGGTCAGCCGCTCCATGTGGCAGTAGGGAAGGTCAACCTGGTGGGCTTCCCAGAAAACACCTTTCCTGTTGCCCGAGAGCGCCTCCTCGGCCTGAAGATTAAGGGGGCGGTCCCATCCCCAGGCATCGATCCCCGTTACCCGCACGCCCCGGTCGAAGAGCCACCTTGTCGCCGGGGCGGTCACGCCGCATCCCCGGAACAGGTAGTCCGGTTCGTCGCGGAACCGGTCCCGTCCCGTCTGAATAAGCACGATGTCGAGGGGTTTGAGCGTGTACCCGACTCGAGCCAGTTCCCGCTCCAGGTCCTCTACATCGACAGTGTCTCCATCGGCCTTCGCCGTCATGTCGAGTTTTACGCCGTCCGAGAAAAACCATTCCAGCGGCAATTCGTCTATGGTCTGCGCCCGTTCTCCCCGGATACTGCTGTTGTAGTGCCAGGGCGCGTCCACGTGGGTCGAGGAATGCGTGCCCAGGTGCGTGATGATTTCCGTCGCCCAGCCTTCGCCGTCGCGGAGCAGGTCGGGGGAAACGCCGAAGAGCTTCTCGATATCGGCCGCGCCGTCGGCGTGGCTGAAGTAACGTATGCCTATTTTCTGATATTCCGGAACATCGTCGGGCGTCGGGCTGATTGTTGTCGACAGGTCGATAACAGGCATGGTTTTCCGGCCTCCTTTTTACTTGCCGCTCCGTCGCGGCGACAAAACGTCTGTCGGCGGCTGACGCCGGTTCCGGAGCGTCTGATTGTCATGAAAAATAATTAAAAAAATACCCGGTTCCCGGCGGGAAGTCAAAGGGCCGCTCCCTCCCAAAATCCGCGATTGATTCACCCTGTTCACGGTACAGACAGTTCAACATCCCGGTAATTCGGCGAGATATGTGCTGCCCGATGCACATTCAGACCGAACCATCACGGTTGCTGTTATGACAGTATAAGCTGAATCACCCATGAGCCGTTCCACCGCGAAAGAGGAACGTTTATTGTCCGGCTCCTTCCTGCCCGGTCTATCCTTCGACAGGGGGCTCTCCTGAGCTCCGTCGAAGGGCTCTACCCCTGCGGGGCACACGAGGATGACCGGATTACATCAGGGGCTTGGGGATGGCCCGGTCTATCCTTCGACGAGCTCAGGATGACCGGTGTGGGGGTTATACCGGGAGGCTCGGGATGACCGG
>JAGYOR010000082.1 GCA_018399535.1 Deltaproteobacteria bacterium
GCGTCGAGTCGATGGGAACCGCCCGCGAACACACTATCGAATCGGGAAGCTTCAGGGAGCATGAAGACGTGATCTTCGGCGTCAGCCGAAACCGCGTTTCTCTCATCACGCTTCCTCTCTTTCACGGGTACGGCGTCTTTGCCCTGAACCTGGAATTTCTGACGGGGGGTAAACTCGTCCTGTTGCAACGCTGGGACGCGGAAGAAGCCATGCGGCTTATCGACGGGTTCAAAATAACCGAATTCAGGGGCGTTCCCACCATGTATATTCAACTGCTCAATCACCCGCGGGCCGGGGACTACGACCTGGGATCGCTGAAGACCTGCATCTGCGGGTCGGCGCCCATGCCGCTGGAAATCGCCGAGGCCTGGCGCGAACGTTACGGCATTCACATCTGGGAGGGATACGGACTTAGCGAGGCAACCACGGTCAACAGCGGCAACATCGCCGGCAGAAGACCCCCGAAATACGGGTCCATTGGAAAATGTTACCAGAAGTGCAACACGATGAAAATTTTCGATGAGCGGAACCGAGACCTTCCTCCCGGGGAAACGGGGGAAATCGTCATCAAGGGGCCCTGCGTCATGAAGGGATACTGGAACAAGCCCGAGGCGACGGCGGAGGCTATTCGAGGCGGCTGGCTCCACACCGGAGACGTCGGATATGCCGACGAAGACGGTTATTTTTATATAACGGACAGAAAAAAAGACTTGATCATACGGGGCGGCGAAAATATCTACCCTCGAGAAGTTGAAAGCGTTATCTACGGTCACCCGGCCGTTCTCGAAGCGGGCGTTATCGGCGTTCCCGACTCGGTTTACGGCGAGACGGTGAAGGCTTTCGTCGCCCTCAAAAAGCCCGGAAGTATCACCGAAGAGGATCTTCTCGCGTTCTGCAAAGAGCGTCTTCCATCATACAAACGACCGTCATCGGTTCAATTCATGGATCAGCTGCCGAAAAGCGCTCTCGGAAAAATTTTGCGGAGGGAATTAAGAAAAATCGATTGACGCGTGACATGCGGTTTGTCGGAGGAAGGTTCGCAGTCACGGCATTTTCCTTCGACCACGGCATTTTCCCCCTATTACCCCATCATTATTCAGCTATACCGTCGCGCTGTTTTTTCTTGACATCGTCGCCCCCTCTCTTTACTGAATAATAATATTATTTACATACGATCTGTTCGGATTATCGTGACCAGGCACACCATTGGGGGGGGCTCAGGCGTGGGTTTGTGATGCGAATACCCTGTTTTCTCAAAAGAAATACAGGGTTTTTTTGTTTTCCGGGCACGCCGGTTCGAAACGGGGGAACAGGTGAATAACCGGCGCCCCGGAAAATCTACACGGGAAGCATCAGAAACGAAACATCCAGATGAAAAGGAGGGACGTTATGAGGAGAATAATATTCTTCGGAGTACTGGTGCTGTTTCTTGCCGCCTTTGTCTTCGGCCCGGTGGCAAACGTCGAGACGGCGGAAGCCCAGAAAGTCATCACCTGGAAAAGCCAGTCCCACTGGCCCATGGCGAGCTCGTCGTACCGGGACAGCCTGGTGGCGGTCGCCGAACGCATCAAGGAACGAAGCAACGGAAGGCTTGTCATCGAACCCCATCCCGGAGGGGCGCTGGTTCCCGGTCCCCAGGTCTTCACGGCCGTCAAGCAGGGAATGCTTCCCATCGGCGTAACATCATCCGCCTATGACCTGGCGGAAGTTCCCATTTTCAACGTGGTGGCTGGACTGCCCCTTAATTTCGCCACCGAATGGGAAGGCGTCTATTTTCACCAGTGGATGGGATTCGAACAGATGGTGAAGGATTACGTACTGGAAAATCACGACATGCTCTTTTTCACCGACAAGATTTACACAACGGAACTGTCGCTGAAAAAACCGGTGCGAACATTCGAAGACTTCAAAGGGTTAAAACTCCGCTCGTCCGGCATTCTTCAGAAATATCTCACCTCCATCGGGGCCGCGGCTTCCATGATTCCCGGCGGCGACATTTACGCCGCGCTGGCGTCGGGAATGATGGACGGCGCGCATTGGGGCGCCGTCCAGGGAAGCTACAGCATGAAGTTTTACGAAATCAGCAAGTATCACCTCAGGCCGGCCCTGAACGTCGCAGCCACGGACATCTGGCTCGTGAACAAGAAGGCCTTCGACAAGCTGCCGGAAGACTTGCAGGAGATTCTGGTCAGCACACTGGAAGAACACTTCTGGCTTCGCACAAACCAGTATATTTATCTGGAAAGCCTGGTCCTGTCGAAAATTCAGAGAGAAGACAATGTCACGCTTATCACGCTTCCTCCCGAGGAATACGCTAAAATGCAGAAAGCGGCCCTCAAAATCTGGGATGATGTCGCGGCGCTGTCGCCGGAATGCGCAGAGGCCGTTGAAATGGTGAAAGAGTTCAACAGGAAAATGGGCCGCCTCGAGTAACTCCATGACGCATCGTCAGTAATAAAAATCGACTGTTAGATTTACGGTTCCGATTCAGAGTCCCGATCCGCTGTACGGGCGGATCGGGACGAATCCCGGGGGTGATCCGCCATGCGTGTTCTGCTGAAAATGATCGCATATATCGATGCGTTCAACGACCGGCTGGGAAGAATATTGTCTTACGCCGTCCTGCTCATGTTTCTTGTGGTACTCAGCGAAGTCATACGCCGTTATGTATTCAACGCTCCCACGGTGTGGGGAACTGAGTTGACCCAGCTCACCTTCGGCGTCTACTCCATTCTCGCCGGCGGCTATCTGCTCCGCTGGGGCGGCCACGTCAACGTGGATATTCTCTACAACCGCTTCAGCACGCGGACGAAAGCACTCGTCGATATCCTGACCTCGGTGCTTTTCTTTTTATTCTGCGGAATGATGCTGATCTACGGGAGCATCCTGGCGCGGAATTCCATGGCTATATGGGAGCACTCGGCATCGGCCTGGGGCCCTCCCCTGTGGCCGGTAAAACTGATGATCCCCCTGGGCGCCTTTCTTTTGCTCCTGCAGGGCGTTGCCAAGCTGATCCGGGATATACTGACTCTTGCCGGCGCCGACATGGAGGAGAAGTCATGAGTATCGAACTGTTGACGGTCCTCTTCTTTTCTACACTCGTCATCTTCCTGCTGCTCGGGCTTCCCCTCGCCTTCGTCCTCGGTGGCGTCTCGGTGGTATTCCTGTATTTCACCTGGGGGCCGGAAGCATTTTACATGGTGGTGCTCCAGTCCTGGGGAGTCATGAACAAGTTCACCCTGGTGGCGATTCCCCTGTTCGTCTTCATGGCCATGATTCTCGAACGATCGGGAACCGCCAACGACCTCTATGACATGATGTACCTGTGGTTCGGACGTCTGCGGGGCGGCCTCGCCATCGGCACAGTGGTAATCTGCGCCATCTTCGCGGCCATGTGCGGCATATCCGGTGCGGCCGTCGTCAGCATGGGAACCATCGCCCTGCCCTCCATGCTGAAACGGAATTACGATAAACTTATCGCCGTGGGATGCATCAACGCGGGCGGCGGCTGGGGAATTCTCATACCTCCCAGCATTATAATGATCCTTTATTCTCTCATCACCGGGGAATCGGTGGGCAGGCTGTTTGCCGGCGGCGTTTTGCCGGGACTGCTCATGCTCGTCCTGGTATCGGTTTACATCGCTGTCCGCTGTTACTTCCAGCCGGAACTGGGACCACCGTTGCCCGTTGAAGACCGGGGCGACTGGGTGCGCAAACTCCGGTCGCTGAAAGCCGTGATACTGCCCATCATGATTGTAGTCATGGTGATGGGTTCTATTGTCATGGGCATAGCAACACCGACGGAAGCGGCCGGCATGGGCGTTCTGGGCGCCATTATTTCGGGCCTCGTCTACCGCCAGCTCACTCGTTCCCTGATCGTGGAAGCGGGCATTCGAACCTTCAGGCTCACGGGAATGATCATGTGGATTCTTTTCGGGGCCTATTGCTTTACCGCGGCTTACCAGGGCATGGGCGCATCGCGGCTTATCGAGAGCCTGATGCAGTATGTGCCCGGCGGTCCCTGGGGCACGATCGTGTTCATCCAGGTGGTTATCTTTCTGCTCGCGATGGTCCTGGATCCCATGGGCATCATGATGATCTGCGTCCCCGTCTTTCTCCCCGTGGTACTTGCGTACGGGTTCGATCCCGTCTGGTTCGGCATTCTCTTTATCATCAACATGGAAATCGGCTACATGACGCCTCCCTTCGGGTTCAACCTGTTTTACATGAAGGCCATCGTTCCGCCGTCCATCACCATGGGAGACGTGTACCGGTCCATCATACCGTTCGTACTTGTTCAGCTGGTCGGCATGGCGCTCGTCATGATTTTTCCCGAAATAGCCCTGTGGCTGCCCGACCTGTTTTTCGACTGACGGGTGAAGGCGCCGGGCGTCGTCAAGAGCCGCGACATCCATTGTCTCGCGGAGCGACTTGGTGTATAGAAGCGGGGACCAAAAACTTGACTGGTCTATCCTTCGACGAAGCTCAGGATGACCGGTCTGGTGTTATACTAAAAGGAGTTTTTTCATGTCCGAGGGAGTCGAACTGGTACTGCTGATAATCGTCCTTGTGGCCGTCTTTATTCTGACGCGGAAATTCGCGCTGTGGAGGGCGGAGCGGTCAATTGAGCCAATCCTGGAAGACCTTAAAAAACAAGGTGCCCGAGACGAATCGTCAGCGGTTAATCTTCCCTACGCCAAAAGGAGCATGCTGTGGCCCGGCACTCGTGATTTCAGGGTGGAAGCACTGAAGTTCCTGCTCGCCCGGGGGCTGGTGGAACAGACAGCCGACGGGCGGTTCTATCTGTCGAAAGAGGACGTCAAAGACCAGCCGTGATGAACCGGCATTACCGTGTCGAAACCTCGATTCCGCGTTCCTTCAGATATGCCTTGACCTCGCTGATACGAAGAATCCGGTAATGGAAAACCGACGCGGCGAGCAGAATGCTGGCGCCTCCGTCCCGCACGGCCTCGTGGAAATCCTCCAGCTTTCCCGCCCCGCCTGAAGCAACAACGGGAATTGTCACGGCGTTCGACACCGCGCGGGTGAACGGTATGTCGTAACCGGCCTGTGTTCCATCGCCGTCCATGCTGGTGGGAAGGATGACGCCCGCGCCGCGGTCCTGGCACTGGCGCGCCCACTCGACGGCGTCTATGCCCACCGCTTCCGTTCCGCCTGATACCACCAGTTCGAAACCCGACGTAACGGCGGTGTTTCTCCTGGCGTCGACCGCCACGGTGATACGCTCCGACCCGAATCTCCGGGCCGCTTCATCGATCAGTTCCGGCCGCTTTACGGCCGCGCTGTTCACGGAAACACGGCTTGCCCCGGCTTCGAACAGCTGCTCCATGTTCTCCGGCGTCGTGATGCCGCCGCCGACGGTCAAAGGAATACTGATGACCGCGGAAACATTTTTTACCCATTCCAGGCGCGTCCGACGACTTTCAAGGGTGGCGGCAATGTCGAGCATGGCCAGTTCGTCGGCCCCCTCTTCCTGGTAAAAAGAGGCGTTCGCAACAGGATCACCCGCATCCTGCAAGTCGGTAAAGTGTATTCCCTTGACGACCCTGCCGTCCTTCATGTCAAGGCAGGGCATAATACGCACCTTTTCCATCGTTTCCTCCCGGGGCGCGGAATCTGTTGTCCCGCGCGCAGGCGCATACTGCCGTTTACCGGCGGTTTTGTCAATATAAATTAAGGCCATATAAATTAAGGCCCGTGTTAGAAGCACGTATTACCTGTCGACGTTAAAGACGAACCTCGTTACGCCGGCATTGGCATTTTATTTCATTTTAATGTACATCGGACCGGGAACATCCCGACAACAAAAACAGCGGAACGGATATTTCCAGAACGGTTGCAGGTATGAGCGCGCGGGGATGCGACAGGTTTCATCCGGAAGAAACAGCCACCGTATTGATGCTCCTTCTGTTGAATACGGCACTGCTTCTCTTCACCGAAATATCCTCCACCATCGGCCTCTTCATCCTTAATCTCGCAGCCGTCGCCGCCATCGTCGCGTTCTCCTTTGTTCCGTCGGACCCTTCCAACCGGAACGGCATCCTGTCTTTCATCCGCGACTGGTATATCCTGGCATTCCTGATTTTCCTCTACCTGCAAAGCGGCCGTCTCGTTCCCCTTGTAAATCCCCATGACGTGGATTCCATCATTATTCGCATCGACCGTTTCTTTTTTTTCGGACACGACCCCACCGTTCTGGTGGAATGGTTTATCCATCCGGTTCTTACCGAACTGTTCCAAATCGTCTACGCGAGTTTTTATCTTCTGCCGCTCATCCTGTGCGTTCTTCTGTACAGGCGGGACAGTCGCAGGGAATTCCACACCGCGGCTGCTCTCATCGTCCTGGGATTCTACATTTCCTATACCGGGTACTACATCACGCCCGCCGTGGGTCCCCGGTTCACACTGGATCACCTTCAGTCGGTCCCGCTCCGGGGAACCTTCTTCTTTGATTACCTCCGGGCGCTTCTGGACGTGTCGAACACTCCCTTCCGTGACTGCTGCCCCAGCGGACACACGATGATCAGCCTGCTCACGATAATGCTGGCCCGCCGTTTCAAAAAATCCTTCTTTGCCCCGGCCCTCCTGTGGGCGTTGCTTCTCATATGTTCCACGGTGTATCTCAGGTACCACTATGTCTGGGATCTCGCCGTCGGCGCCATACTGGCGTTGGTTCTCTTCCACTTTCTGCCGCGCGTCGAAGCGGCCGTTGATCGCAGCATGTCCTACCAGAGGTCGCGCTCGTAGATACGGTAGGTCTTGTAGCAGTCCGCCCTGAGAACGTTGAGCGCGTTGATCATTTTGCGGTTCGTTTCCACCACCATGGAACAGTCCGACGCGTTATACCCCATCGAGGTTCCCTTTTCGATGGTCTTCAGATAGAACACGTCGTCTATGTGCAATCCACGGTACTCGGGCAACACGCCCATGACGATGGTTCTGACCCGTCTGCTTCGCTTCATCGCCCTCCAGGCTCTCAGGAACCGCCAGGGATACAACCGGCCGTTCAGAATGCGAAGAGCGGGACTGGCATCGGCGACGGTAATGCAGAAACCGATCGTTTTACCCTTGTCTTCCGCGAATATCGCAAGTTCAGGAATCACTATCAGCCTGAGTTCCTTAAAGAATGTTTTGAACTGTTTCTCGGTCAGGGGAAGATGCCCCCAGTTTTCCGCCCAGGCGACATTGAATATTTCCATGACTTCCCTGGCCCGTTGCGATATCTCGCGTCGTTTCAGGGTGCGATAGGTAATATTCTGATCCTTCATGAATGATTCTTTAACCTGTGAAAGGTAAGGCCTGTAGTCCTCTATGTCGCGAACGAGAAAACAGTGCCAGTCAACGCATTTTTGAAATCCTTTCGCTTCCGCCAGTGCGGGATAGTAGGGGGCGAAATGAAAGAGCCCCGACGTGGGCAATATGTCCCCGCCCGACGTCTCGAATCCGACGGACTCGTAAATCGAGAAACTCTGGGGACCTTGAATGACCTCCTTGCCCTGCCGTTTAAGCCAGGATGCCGCCGCGTCGAACAGCGCGTCCGCCACCGCCTGGTCGTTGATGGATTCGAAAAATCCGAAAAATCCTGTCCGGTTGCCATAACGTTGCTCGTACAGATGGTTCACGTGAGCTGAAATCCTGCCCACCGGCCGGTTATCGCGATACGCGAGAAACAGTTCCGCATCGCCGATCTCGTAGAAGGAACCGTGCTTCCGGTCAAGCATTTTTATCTGGTCTCTTATGATCGGCGGAACCCAGGCATGATCGTTGTCGTAAATACCGGTGGTCCAGGGAAGAAGAACAAACGTTTTCAGATCCGCCGCGCTCCTGACCGACCGTATCACTACACCGCCTGACGCCATTATCAACCCTCCTTTTATGTGTGGTATTTTACACGTTATAAAGCAAAGAAAGCCTTCAGTACAGTGATCTTTCACGGAACCACGCTTCAACCCGGAAGGCTGACGCGACCTGTTAGCCTGCCCAAAAGCGATTGGAACCACCTTCCTGACAATCTGCATTCCGTCGCCGCGCAGCATATTGACAAGTCCAAAATCGTGATTATTTATTGATCAAAGAGGTATTACTCAACTATTCCGGTTTGTTAAATAGAAGAAAGGAGGTCGATTTCTATGTGGCTGTCAGGATTGAGAGGTTTCGATTGGATGCCCGATCTCTGGTCTGAAATCGATCGGATGCAGCAGGAAACGGGCCGTCTTCTTTCCGGTGCCGGCGCGGCGTCCTACCAGAACTTTCCGGCGATCAACCTGTGGATGAACGAACATGACATGATCGTAACCGCGGAAGTCCCCGGCATTGATCCGTCTGACATGGATATTTCCGTAGAGGGTGAAATGCTGATTTTCAATGGATCTCGTCAACCGGAAAACGCCGGTGACGGGGCAAAATTCCATCGGCAGG
>JAGYOR010000083.1 GCA_018399535.1 Deltaproteobacteria bacterium
ACGGCCTTCGCCGGTATCCCGGTGCGGTAGACGGTATTGTAGATGTCGAACACCCGGCGGGCCTCTTCCGACGTGGGAAGTCTGTCCTTGTATGATATGTTCTGTTGCTCTTCGAGCGTGTGTCCCGACAGTCGCAGAAAGGGTTCGTTGTGGAAGGTCATTTTTCCGGGAAGATCAAGCTCGAAACAGGCGTCCTCGATATTTTCGATGAATTCCCGGTACCGCTGCAACTCTTTTTCGGCTCGTTTCTGTTCGGTTACGTCGCGGTAGATGACCTGGTAATGCTCCTCGCCGTTCCAGCGTACCTTTTTTCGCCAGGTGCGGAGGTGGCGGACCTCGCCGTCCTTACGCACGATGTCCACGTCGTATTCGCTTTCGCCGTCGTTCCCGCGGCGTCGCTGCTCCTTCCGCGCCCGATGCTCGGCGTAGCTTTGATCGGTGTAGCGCTGCGCCGCCGGGGTGGAGCGCAGTTCATCGATATCGTCGTAGCCGAACATGTCGAGAATCGCCCGGTTGGCGTAAAGCGTCTCACCTGCCGCTGACACGAGGCGGATTCCCAGCGGCGATTCATCGAGAGATCGCCGGAAATTTTCTTCGCTCGCCCGCAGGGCTGCGACTGCGCGCTTCCTTTCGAGTTCTTCCAGGAAGTTGGAGGCATAGGCGCTGAGAATAACCGCCATCTGTTCCTCTTCGGGCAGCCAGGAACGTTTCGCGCCCCGGTGCTCGAAGCTCAGGACGCCCGCCAGCTTGCCCTTCACCCATATCGGGGCGTCCAGGAGCGAAGTGATGCCCGTTTCGGTGAAATAGTCGGCGGGAATCTGTGCTGTGCGCGGGTCGGCATGCACGTCTTCGGCCGCGACCACCTGGCCCATGGCGTGACTGGCAACGTAGTCCGGAAATTGAGACGCCGGCAGAATTTCGCCGCCGCTGTGCCAGTGTCGTTCGGAATCATAGAGATCCCGGCAGGCCAGCTCCGAGTAATCGTCGTTAAAGAACCAGAGACTGGTGCGTCCGGTCTTCATGATGTCCGCGGCCGTCTCCGTCAGGGTGATAACGCCGCTGGTCATGTCGTTTTCATGAAGCCACAGGCCGCTCGTCAACTCAGACAGCCTGTCCATGCGCCGCCTCTGGTTGCGGGTCTGTTCGCGGGCTTCCAGGAGATATTTTTCTTTTTTGATTTCGTCCTGTTTCCGGGCGGTTATGTCCGTGTGCACCCCGATAAAACGACGCGGCCTTCCCTCTTCGTCCCGGTCCACCACCTTGCCCCGGGCGAGAATCCACTTGTAGCCGCCGTCTTTGCAGCGCAGCCTGTATTCATGGATATACAGGGGGATGTCGCCGCTGAAGTGCCGTTCCAGTGCATGGCGGCACGCTTCCCTGTCGTCCGGGTGAATACGACATTCCCATTCTTCGAGGGTGTCGCCGATTTCATCTTCTTCGTAGCCGAGGAGTGCTTTCCACTGGCGTGAAAAGAACACGTCGCCCGTTACGAGATTCCTGTCCCATACCCCGTCGCCGGAACCTTCCAGGGCGAACTGCCAGCGCTCTTCACTTTTTCGGAGTTCTTCCCTGGCCGCGTATGTTTCCGTGACATCGGAAAAGACGACTACAACGCCGCGCGCCGCGCCTTCGTCGTCCTGAATGAGGGCGGCGCTGTCCATGATGTGATAGCATTTGCCGTCGCGGGAGATGAGCATGGTGTGATTGGCCAGGCCTGTGGCGTTGCCCGTCGCGAGAACCCGGGCTGCCGGATCGTCGGCGGGCTTTCCCGTAAGCGCGTTGACGATGTGGAAAACCTCGGTGAGTGGTTTGCCGCGTGCCTCGGTCAGGAACCATCCTGTCGACCGTTCCGCAACGGGATTCATTCGGGTGATCCGTCCCTCTTCATCAGTTGCGATGACGGCGTCCCCGATAGACCTGAATGTTATTTCCAGCAGTTCCTCGTTTTCCCGCACCTCTTTCATGGTCGCTTTCCGATGGTCCTGTCGTGTTCCCCGCCGCGGTTCCGGCTGTTCGGCTTCAGGGACCCGCTGCTTCGGGGCGGCGAATTCACTGTTCATCGGCGCGCCCTTTTTCTTGCGGTCTTTCACTGAAAAAACCCCCTTCGGGGTCCGCCGGTTCCAGGCGGACCGCTTCGATTTGTTGCCCCGGTTCTCTGTGCCGTGCCTTTCATGGAACGGCGAAACGTACCTTGAACAGCCGGGGCCACAGTTTGCCCGTCAGGTACCACGCATCGTCGAGGGGATCGCGGGCGATGCCGTTCAGCACGCTGTCAGGAGGCATGGAGCGGCGTTCCCGGGCGGGAAGAAGATGCCCGGCGTCGATAATCGCGGTGACCCGACCGCTTTGCTTGTTGATCCGTATGATGTGATCCGAGGTATATATATTGGCGTAGATGCAGGCGCCGACACATTCGAGTTCGTTCAATCCTTCCACCGGTTCTGCGTCGCATGTTACGCGGCGGACATCCAGCACGTCGAACGTATGAGGATCATGGATGAAGAGCCTGTCGCTTCCGTCGCTGCGGTAGAAAAACTCGCCGTCGAAGCAGAGACCCCAGCCCTCGCCTTCATAGGTGAAACGGCCGAGCGGTTCGAGGGAATCGACGTCATAAATAAAGGCCGTTTCCTCACGCCAGGTCAGCTGGACGAGGCGATGATCGGCAATCGCGAGACCTTCGCCGAAATACTCCGCCGGGAGTATCCGGCGTTGCAGCACGACGCCTGTTTGCGTTTCGATCTTTCTCAGTTCCGAGGCGCCGTACAGGCCGGTGCTTTCATACAGGAATCCCCTGTGGAGTGACAAACCCTGGGTAAAGGCATCCGGATCGTGAGGATATACGGCAAGCACCTGGATCGACGGGAGGAGAGGCTTGTCCACCATTCCCCGTCCCGTTGCTTCCCGGCAACAGGCCGCCACGAGCAAGATCAGCAGGAGCGTCAGGCACCGTCTCATCGAGCTATCCCTTTCCCATCGAAGGTGAAGACATTCGTTCGTCTTTGTGCCATGGAAAAATGCGGCGACGGTCGCGGATGATCGGAAGCGTAATCGATATTCGAATTGTTCGGAGTGTCGATCAAGCTATAAAAAATAATGATTGCGGGGCTGAAGTTCCCTGGAACGTACGTCCCGCTCCACCACCAGAAAACGTCTCATTTCATAACAGAGTTGACAATCGGTGGTGTATGTCTTTCTCGAGGGCTTGAAACCGTATCGCTCGGTGATCCATGGCAGCAGTGCTCCGATACCGCCTTCGGCAAGGCGCGTGATCAGTGGATATTCGTCGGGATCAAGGGGGTGTCCCAGATCCTCTTTCGCGATGGAAAGTCCGGCGCACATGCCGGGAATGTAATTACCGTAAAGGTCAATATGAAAATGGTTTGTATCGGCCAGCTCGGAACAGCCGTCACGTTTTTCTTCGGCCAGTTCCTCGATCGACTGTTCGCGGGTCATGCCCTGAAAATAATCGAGGGCGCGGCCGCCGGGGACGATGCCGTACCGCCGGGGCAGATCTTCGAGATACTCTTCGCCGAAATGCCGACCGTACTCTTCCAGTGAGTGGGGCTTGCTTTCGTCGAAGGTGCCCAAGTCGAGATAGAAATCGGCGATCCAGGGAAAGAGCGAGATTCCCGAACGGTGGCATGCCTCGATGACGCCCCTGGTTGTGCTGAAGGGGATGAACTCGTTATGAAAAGGACTCATGGAGATGAGCAGCGTGTGAAGACCGTGCGACCCGAGTTTTTCCAGGAGGGCGCAGGCCGAATCCATATCCCGGTACCATGAACCGCCGGTTTCCACGTATTGAAGTGATATACCGGCGTCGCGCGCGGCGTCGAGTACGCCGCAGAGACCATCCGGGTCCAGGAGAGGTTCACCGCCGCTGACATGAATAGATGGCGAGCCGAGTGTCGCCATAATGGCGAAATCCTCAAGTGCCTCTTCGTAGGTCGCGTAATCCCTCGGCCACCGGGGACCGCTCCTGTACAGGCAATGGCGGCAGGATGACTCACAGTAATAATTGGCGATCAGTCCTCCCGAACCCAGGCTGGAGATGGAAATAGCCACTGCTTACTTCTTCTTTCTGCCGGGTTGCTCGATTTGTTCAGCCTTGTTCTTTCGGGGGCGGAGTTTCCCGAATGTTCCCCTGTGTATTTTCCCTTTACGGGTACGCTGATCGCCTTTGCCCATTGTGTTCCCTCCCCTGACGGGGCCCTTGCAGGCAGGCCCTGTTTTTTTGAAAGTCATCTATACCGCACGGCAGGGTAACATGCAAGGTTCTTCGGAAGAAACCGACCGGCGGCTGTTGTCCCAAAATCCGCGATTGGTTCGGCCTGTTCGTGGTACAGGCAGTTCAACACCCCGTTGATTCGGCACGACATGTGCTGCCCGGTGCACATTCAGACCGAACCACCAAGGTTGCTGTAAGGACAAGACCAGCTGAATCGCCATGAACCGTTTCCCCTTGAAAGATGAACGTCCCGCCCCCGGGGGAAGGTACTGCGTATTGTCCGACTCTTGTTTACCCGGTCTATCCTTCGACAGGGCTCAGGATGACCGGTTGGTGGCCATACCGTTCGGCATCGTGTGCCCCCTTCAGTGGGTGAAGCCCTTCGGCATAGCTCAGGACAGGCACTGTCGAAGGACTGGCGTCTGTACCATCTTTGTTATATTCCTCGACTTTTCATACTGATGACTCAATGTCTTGCCCTACAGAAAAGCAACCGTGGATTTCGGGTGTTGTATCGGGACTTGTCTTTTGTCGACGTCTGGGATACAGGTGCACGGGAAAGGTAATTGTTATGTCCGTCATGGTGAAGGATCCTGTAAGCGGTTTGACTCATTTCATCGGCGCCTGCCTCGCCGTCGCCGGTCTGGTGCTGCTCGTCACGAAGGCCGCCGTCGCCGGGAAACCCTGGCACGTTGTTTCCTTTTCCATTTTCGGCGCCGGCATGGTTCTTCTGTACACGGCCAGCACGATCTATCATTGGATTCCCGCCGCGGGCAAGGCGCGGGCCCGGCTTCAAAAACTCGACCACATGATGATATTCGTACTCATCGCAGCCACGTACACGCCGGTCTGTCTCGTGGCGCTTCGAGGGGGATGGGGCTGGAGCCTCTTCGGGGCGGTCTGGTTTTTCGCTCTTGTCGGCATAGTGCTTAATTTCTTTCATGTCGGGGAAAACCGGCTTGTTTCAACAGCATTCTATGTGGGCATGGGGTGGCTTGCCATTGTCGGTATCTGGCCGCTGGCGCGGGTTCTTCAGCCCGGGGCACTGCTCTGGCTTCTCGCCGGTGGAATATTTTACACGGCGGGCGCTCTTATCTATGCCGGAAAACGCCCCGATCCCTGGCCGTCATGTTTCGGATATCACGAAATATTCCACCTGTTCGTCATGGCGGGAACCTTCTCGCATTTCTGGATGATGTACCGGTATATCGCCGCCATTGCCTGATCGCCGCTTTGCCGGAAAGCGGGCGCTTCGGCGTTCACGCCCGGAGGAGCGGCGGAAGACGTTGCGGAAGCGGATTTCTTTGTATATTTCTTTTGACAAGCAACTCCTTCCATTTCATAATGAAACATTAAACTTTCGGGAGAGAAGGGTGTATGAGGTTCGATATAGCAAAAAGCGGTTCAGGGCTGACTTACGAAATACGAAACATCGTTGCGGTTGCCGACAAGCTTCGTGAATACGGGAAAACCATAACGTGGGAGAATATCGGCGATCCCATCGCCAAGGGGGAGACGATTCCGTCCTGGATGAAGGACGTGCTCATCGAAATCATGAGCGAGGATATCTCTTACGGGTACAGCCCCACGAAAGGCGTGAACGAGACCAGGGAATATCTCGCCGAGCAGGTGACAAACCGCGGCAACTATAAGCTTGGCATGGACGACATCATCTTCTTCAACGGGCTGGGCGACGCCATCGCGCGGGCGTACAGCGCCATAAGGATCGACGCCAGGATCATCATGCCGGAACCGACCTATTCCACGCACCTGCTGGCCGAAATTCACCATGCGTCGTTTCCGCCCAACACGTACCGGATGAACCCGTACCACAACTGGCATCCCGATATCGCCGAACTGGAACGGAAGGTTAAAAGTCACAACACCATCGTGGGGGCGCTCGTCATCAATCCCGACAATCCAACCGGCTTTGTCTACCCGGTGAAGACCCTGGAGAAAGTCGTGAGTATCGCCAGGGAATACGACCTGTTCCTGGTCGTCGACGAGACGTACCGGAACATCATTTACAACAGTCAGGAAACGGCGCTTTTGTGCGATATTATCGGCGACGTTCCCGCCATAAGCATGAAAGGAATATCGAAGGAATTTCCCTGGCCCGGCGCCCGGTGCGGGTGGATTGAAGTATATAACGCGGACAAGGATGAAACGTTCGCCCGGTACATTTCAGCCATCCTCAGCCAGAAAATGGCGGAAGTCTGTTCTACCACGCTTCCCCAGATGGCGATTCCCCGGATCATGTCTCACCCGGAGTACGGCAAATACCTGGAGAGCAGGAACCGTCACTACGAGAAGTTGTCCAACATCGCCTTCAACATACTCAAGGATGTTCCCTATATCGTGGTCAACCGGACCAACGGGGCTTTCTACATGACCGTCGTTTTCAACGAGGCCGTCCTCAACGGCAGGCAGAAGATTCCGATCGACGAACCGGCCGTGCGGGACTACGTTGAATCGATCATGAGCGACAAGATTGAGCACGACAAGCGGTTCGTCTATTACCTGCTGGCCGCCACAGGCGTCTGTCTCGTGCCTCTGACGTCGTTTTTCACGGCCCTGCCCGGTTTCAGGTTGACGCTTCTGGAAAAGGACGTGGGAAAATTCGAGGAGACGGTGCAGATCATCGCCGACAACATCGTCAAGTATATCGAATCGTTCAAGTAATCCGGGATTCGCGCCTGTCCGTGCGTCTGTTCAGCGGGATTTCTTCAGCAGTTTTTCGGCGGTTCTGACCGCCTGGACACCGTCTTTGGCGTAATGGGCGCCGATCGACGAGGCCCACGAAGGGGTAACGACGGCGCCTCCCGCCAGGAAAGGCGCGTTCACGCCTTCTTTCCGCGCCAGTTCAATTGTTTCCTCCATGCGGATTATGGTTGTTGTCATCAGGGCCGACAATCCCACAAGGTCGGCCCGGGACCGACGCGCTTCTTCGACGACCCGCCGCGCGGAGACGTTTTTTCCCAGGTCGACGACGGTGTATCCGTGGTTTCTCAGCATGAGAATAACAATATTTTTTCCGATGTCGTGAATATCTCCCTCCACCGTCGCCATGACGATCGTTCCCGCGGGACCGTCCGCCGAGGAGTCGTCCTTCTTGATGAAGGGTTCCAGGAAGGCCACGCCCCGCTTCATCGTTTCCGCCGCCGCGATGAGTTGCGGCAGAAACAGTTCCTTTTTCTCGTAACAGTCGCCCACATCAGTGATGGCGGGAATCAGCGATTCCGACAGGAGTTTTTGCGGATCGTTTCCGTCCGCCACGGAACGCTCGAGCAGTGACACGATTTCATCACGCGATCCTTCCATGACGGCGCGGTGGATTCGCTCGGGGAGCGTTGACGGCGCGTCGGGCTGTTTTTTCGCGATTCCGGACAGCCCGGCGAAACGGCGGCAGTAACGTTCGGCGTCGGTGTCCCGTCCATCAAGTACATCGCCGGCCGCTTTGATGTTCATGAGCTCTTCTCCCGCCGGGTCGGCGATGGCCATGGTCAGTCCCCTGGACTGCGCCATGGCGAGGAAGGCGGCATTGAGCCACGGCCGTTCGGGAAGACCGAACGAAACATTGGAAAGTCCGAGCAGGGTGGCGCACCGGAATCGATGCGAAGCCCACTCGACGGTTTTCAGGGTTTCCGCCGGAGCGGCCGGGTTCGATGAAACCGTCATGACCAGCCCGTCGACCACGAAGTCGTTCTTCGAAAAACCATGGCGACGGGCTTCCCGGTAGATATTCCTGACGATCGATTTCCGCTCGTCGGCGGTTTCCGGGACGCCGCCTTCCGTGAGCGGCAGCAGAATGAACATGGCCCCGTAGCGCCGCGCCAGGCCGAGAAGTCGCTCCATGCGGGACGTTTCGCCCGAGATGGAATTGATGAGCGCCCGACCGGGATACAGGCGCAACCCGGTCTCGATGACGTCCGGATCGGACGCGTCGATGACCAGCGGCAGCGAGGAAGCCACGGACAGGGCCTTTACGGCGTTCGCCATCGCCTTTTTCTGGTCAATGCCGGGGACGCCCACGTTGACATCGAGAAGATCAGCGCCTTGCCGTTCCTGTTCCCGTCCCATGCGGGAAATCAGGTCGGTTCGGCCGCTTCGCAGTTCCTCCTGCAGGGAGGGTTTGCCCGTCGGGTTTATTCGT
>JAGYOR010000084.1 GCA_018399535.1 Deltaproteobacteria bacterium
CTTCCCCGATGAACTTGACCTCGATGCGCTCAACCGGGATGAACTGATGCGATTGGCCGAAATGTACCCTGCCGTTGTAAAAAAGCGCCTGGGAAGAGCCTGTCCCCAAAGTGGAGGTTAGAAAGCCTTGTCCTGCTTTATTTACGTTGCGGTTTCGAGATCAGATGTATGCCGCGCAACAAACACATCAGTGGAAAGATCGCTACAAAATCCGTTCCGGTATTGAGGCCACCTCCCAAACGGCAACCCATATAACCCGGACAGTTTATGTGCTACAAACCCGGACAGTTTACGTGTTACTAACACCCGCGTAAGAACAATTGACAAAGGATCGGGTTTCCATGTAAATTCTCTTGCATCATTTGATATGGTCGAAGGTGTAAGCCGCTGTTGCGGCGTGGAGTCATCATGCAACCGACCACCGCTTCTGACGTCTTAACAGAAAAACATCTTCGAGTCCTGGAATTTGCTTCACTGTTCGACGGCGAGTTCAGCATCGACTGGTTGCAGGAACTGACAGGCGAAAAGGCCTCTATCATCTTTGCCGCCCTGGAGTTCGGAGCGAAACAGGAATGGCTTTTTCAAAACAACCTGGTCCACTTCTCCTTTATCGACGCCGCCGAACAGGGGAGACTCGCGAATTCCCTTCCCTCTGAGACGAGAACGGATCTTCATAATAAAATTGTCGATCTTCTGATCAGGAACCTGCCAGAAAATCCCGACAGGATACATAGAACGGCCCTCCATCTGCTTCACATAAACAATGATTACAACGGCTGCAGGCTTCTCGTAGAAAACGGCAAACAACACCGCCGACGCTTCAGGGATGAAGAAGCACGGTTGTACTATGAAAAAGCCCTTGGTGATTTGAGAAATCTTCGGGACCCCGCGTCGAACAGCCTTTTTATTGAAGCGGCCCTTGAATATTGCAAAGTTTCCACGGACAGCGACAATCCCAACCGCGTCATCGCGATTATCGAGGAAGCAATTACGAGGGCAGAATCAGCGAGCGACCTCGACGCGGTGGCTTTTCTCGAAATGCATCTGGGCAAGAGCGAATGGCTTCGTTCGCGCTACCGTCAGGCGTTACACCATTTCCGGCACGGCTGGAAAATGATTCGCACGAGCAATGACCCGGGCGTCCAGAAATCTGCAACGATTTTCGGTATGTTCTATAACTACTGGTCGGGCCGGTACCGGGAAGTCGTCCAGAGTTACGAAACTCTTGTACCGAACGTGGAAGACCAGTTTCCCAAGGGCAGAATGCCCCTTATTGCCGCGCTGACGGCCGGTGTGTGCCTTGGACACACGGGACTGTATTCTCAGGCGATGGGCATGCTTCACGCCATCCGCGTTCACGGGCGCACTATTGGCAATCTTTCAGTTGCGGCCCTCGCGGGAGTAACACTGGGATATCTTCTCCTGGAACTGAATCGCCCCGAAGACGCTATCAAGTGCATTCAGGACTCGTGGGACGAAACTGAAAAGAGCAAAAGCTATTACGCCCGGTTGGGGGGTCTTGCACTGCTCGCGTACGCTTATCACCTGGTAAACGATCATAATAAGGCCGTTGACTGCCTGAAAGAATATATCGACCTGGGCCGTCGATCCCACATGACCGTGAAATATACCGCCGTGGTAATGATGATCTGCCAGGTCATGGAAGACGGTGAATTTCCCGATATTCCCGGCTTTTCGTTAAAAGAGGAAATCAAATACTCTATGGAGAGTGGCAATTATCTCCTGAGCGGTGCTGCTCATCGCCACCAGGCCCTGTGGTTAAGACATGCGGGTCGTTCCTGCAGCGAAGTTCTTCGCGAACTTGACAAGTCAGTCGTCGACCTGGAGATTTGCGGCCATAGCATTGAGATTGCCAAGTCCAAGATAGAAACGGCGCGCGAGTATATACGTGCGGGAGATGAAAATAAAGCCATCGAAATCGCCGGTCCGGCAGCCAGACTACTTCATTCTTTCAACGAAAACCTCGTCCCTGACGACATTCGCCCACTTGTCAAAAATCTTCGTAACGGCGAAAGTCTGCTGGAGGAAATACTGCGTCTTGGTCAAGAATTACCGATTATTCGTAACTACCGCGAACTTTCCAGTCGTATTATCTCGACGGTCAACAGAATAACGGGGGCCGAGCGCGGCGCCATCTTTGTCCTGGAAAACGGAGGGGCCGACAAACTTGTTCTGAAGGCCGCGAAAAACCTGACGGCGGAGGATATCGAGCTTCCCGCGTTTCAGGATTCCATGAAACTCATCACGGACACCACGCGCACGGGCGAAGGAAGCATCATGGAATTCAGCGGGAACAATCAATCACTCCGTTCGGAATCCGGAAACGCTATTCAATCATGTATCTGCGTTCCTCTCAAAATCAGGAACAAAGTGAAAGGTGTGCTGTACCACGACAACCGCCTCTTTCGAAGCGCCTTTAAAAAATCTGATCTGGAAATCCTCAATTACTTCTCCGCTCAAGCGGCCATCGCCATGGATAACGCTGAAGCATGGCAGGCCTTGCGAAAACTGTATGAACAACAGCAACTCGAGAAGAAACACTATGAGAAAGAATATCTGGAAACAATTCATTTTGAAGATTTTGTAGGTAAAAGTCCAGCCATCAGAAATGTTTTCGCTCAAGCCGAACAGGTGGCATGCACCGAGGCCACGGTGCTTATTTTCGGTGAGACGGGCGTCGGGAAGGAATTGGTGGCCCGTTACATTCACCGTCATAGCAACCGCGCCGAAAAGCCTTTTATACGGGTTCACTGCAGCGCCTTGCCGGAAAGCTTGATCTCGAGCGAACTCTTCGGCCATGAAAAGGGGGCATACACGGGCGCAACCTCAAAACAGATCGGCAGATTCGAACTGGCCGATGGAGGAACCATTTTTCTGGATGAAATCGGAGACATTTCCATGGATGTACAGGTACGACTTCTCCGAGTGCTCCAGAACAAAGAATTCGAACGCGTCGGTGGCCATGAAACCCTGCGATCAAACTTCCGGCTACTCACAGCAACCAACCGTAACCTGGAACGGGAAGTCAAAAACGGCAGCTTTCGCCGCGATCTTTTTTATCGCCTGAACGTTTTCCCAATTCATGTTCCTCCTCTCCGGGACAGGAAAGAAGATATCCCCCTGCTCGCACGTTATTTTTTAAAATTATACGCAAACAAGTGCAACAAGGATGTAGCTGTTATTCCTCGGGAAGAGATGGACAAGCTTATCGCCTATCACTGGCCGGGCAATGTGAGAGAACTTGAAAATGTTATAGAGCGAGGCGTCATATTGAGCAAGGGGAAGCACTACCGGGTACCGGAGCTTACCGGCATCCAGGCGCCGTACAGCGAACCGGCCCATACACTTCACGACAATGAACGAAATCATATTCTCCGTGTTCTCAGAAGGACCGGAGGAAAAGTTACGGGACCGGGGGGTGCCGCGGAAATTCTCGACATTCACCCCAACACGCTTTTTTCACGCATGAAAAAACTGGGCATCTCGAGACGGGCGGATTACGTGAACCGGCACGAATAATGTTCCATAATATATTATACTGAATACAGGACCGACCAGATATCACGACATGTAGTTACTTAACGATATATCGTTATTCAGACGCTTGCCGCTGCCTGAACAAACGGTAAGTCGGAAAGCATGATCCACACGGATTCGTAGTTGACAGAGCCTGGCATGCAATTTGCGAAGCATTGAAAGACTGACTGAAAGGTCGTGCCTGACTTGCCGGCCCCCTGACACTTTCCCCTAAAAGGGGCCGGCAGATGTAGTCCGTCCGTTGCGACAAATTAATAGCACCGAACAACCATAACAGACGAACCAACAAAAAAAGGAGGATGCCATGAACAAAGCCCGTCTTTTCTTTACTGTTGTTACGATCATGCTGTGCATCGCCCTGGGGATTTCACCCGCATCGGCACAGAAAGGAAAACCCATTAAAATCGGCTTCATGGGAGATCTTTCGGCGCCCTTTTCTCTGAGCGCGCAGGCAGCCGCCAAGCTCGCCGTGTCAGAGATGAACGCGGCGGGGGGCATCCTCGGTCGACCTGTCGAACTCATCACAGAAGACACCAAAGGAGAAATTCCAAAAGGTATAGAAATATATAAAAAACTGGTCATGCACAATAATGTCGACGCGGTAGTGTTAGCGGAAAAAGTGGAGATGAGCGTCGCCGGCATGCAGATAGGCGCGGAACTCTTCCGTGAATTTCCGCACATCATGTTCTCCACCTTAGGATCCGGAGATGCCATCTGGCATCATGTGCGCGACGATTATGAACGGTTCAAGTTCGGCTTTCAGACATATTACTTTGTCTCCTCCCATTACCTGGAAATTATGGGAGGACAGATCATTCCAGATTTCTTTAAAAATTACGTCGGCGTCACGAAAGTGGCCCTGATATACGAGGACATGGACTGGACGAAACCGCTCAGGCAAGGTCTCCCGGGCGTTTCTCCGAGCCTCAGAGAAGTTTACGAAAGCAAGGGTCTGGAAGTGGTATATGAGAAAACCATCTCGCTGGACCAAAAAGTTTTCAGCACGCTTTTCGAGGATGTTGCAAAAGAGGGGGCCTGCATGATGGATTGTGTTGTCGGATACATCGATCAACCGGCCTTCATCAAGCAATGGGCCCAGTCGAGCGCTCGCGATATTCCCTGGTTTTTCTGGGGCGGTCTTGCCGGAATGCCGATGGCGTGGAATATGACCGAGGGCATGATTGCCGGTGGAAGCATTGGTTCGTCGTTCGTCCGGGTTGCTATTACCGAAAAGACCATTCCCTTTATGGATAACATGGTGGAAAAATACAAAACCGGTCCTATTTTCGGTTCCCATACAACGTACGACACACTTTACGGCTATAAAAAGGCCCTTGAACAGGCGGATGATACCAAGGATATAAACAACATAATAAAATCACTTGAAAATGTCCGCGAAACAGCCGTCCTGGGAAAAATAGGATGGGATTCCAGATATCATTACAACATTCCCTACCCGGACTACGTGACTCCCATTGTTCAGTGGCAGGATGGTAAAATGGTACCGGTTTATCCCTCCGATGTGGCCCAGGGAACTTTCCAGCAACCGGCCGATTTAAGAAAGTAACTCCGGCTATTGTACTTCACCGACGCCGCGGGCGATTCCGTCCCGGTCGCCCGCGGCTGTAATTTCCAGCAAACCGGCGCCGTGAAAAGCGCCTTTTATCGGGAAACAATGTCATGATAGATGTAATTCAAAATATTATTATCTACACAATCCTGTGGGGGTCGATCTATCTTCTGATATCGATCGGCTTTTCATTAATCTGCGGTGTTCTGCGCATCTTTCATCTTGGTTACGGCATAACCTTCGTGATCGCCGCTTACGGCATGTGGTTCTTTTTATCCGACATGCAGATGGGATTGATTCCGAGCATTATTCTCATGCTTCTTCTGCAGATGTTTATCGCCGTTTTCGTATTCTACAAGGGTGTTTTTCAGCGTTACCTGGATGAAGAAGAAAACCTCCTGGTGATTTCGATCCTTCTTTTTCTCGCCGCCAGCCATTTTTCAAACTGGCTCTATCCGGTGACGGCTGGAGTTACTATCCCAACGACGCTGGTCCCGGGAATGCTCAAAATCGGCGCAGTCAACGTGTCCTATCAGATGATAGCAGCGGCTGTCGTCGGAATTGTAGTAACGGCCCTTTTCGTACTGATGTTTCTCAAAACGCGAACCGGCCTCATTATCCGTGCCATGAGCCAGGATTTGAACGCCGCCAGGCTCATGGGGGCAAGCGTGGACAATATGTATTATCTTGCCATGATTATGGCGGTGATACCCCCTTCGATCTGCGTTCTCATGATCGCCCCTTTCTGGGGCATTGATCCTCAAATGGGAGAACCGCTTCTCATTACGGCACTGCTGATCGCAATCCTCGGCGGACTGGGAAACCTCAAAGGCAACATAATGGCATCCTACCTGATCGCCTTTATCCATTTTTCAACCAGTTTTTTGCTGGCGCCCCGGTTCATGGGTTTCGCAGCGCTGTTCGTGACGCTGATATTTCTGATCGTTAAACGGGGAGGAATAGTTGCGGGAGAAACGATATGGTAAAGTTTGAACTGAAACGCGACCGCGTCCTGTTGCGGTGGGGAATCGAAAAATACGAATGGTGCATAGAACCCCGATACTGGAGGAATCCCGTTATCGGCGTGGCTATTCTCCTGGTGCTGCCCCTGTTTTTTTATTCCTACCCGCACCTGCTGACCATGCTCACCACTGCCAACCTGCTGGCGGCGATTGCCATTCCGCTGAGTCTTCAAATTCTGGGAACGGCCAGGGTTAATTTCGGTCCCCAGTTCTATCTCGGCATCGGCGGCTACACGGCGGCCCTGCTGAACCTGCATCTGGGATGGAGCCCCCTGTTCACTCTCGCAGGTACAATTATCGTATGCGGTTCCATCTCTCTGCTTCTCAGTCCCATCACCTGGATCGCCCGGGGACTTTATTTCTCGCTTATTACCCTCATTCTCCCCCTCGCTTTCCTCGATCTTACGTACCAGTTCGGCGATATTTTCAGGGGAGAGGTTGGTTTGTTCGGCATGAGTCCCCTGCTTGATCTGGGACGAGTCCGCTGGAACTACCTTTCTTACTATTACTTGTCGCTGTTCCTGATGCTTCTCTATATGCTGACGGCGGATAAAATCGGCCGTTCCCGTTTCGGCGTTTCGCTCGCGGCAATAAACGAAAATGAAGACGTGGCACGCATGATGGGAATCAATGTCAGCAAGTATAAAGTATTCTATTATGTCTTGCCTTCAATCCTCACCGGCGTCGTGGGATGGTTCATCGTTCACACATTCAGATCTTTCGCCGGTGTAACCTACCTCCCGCTCGAATTCATGCTGAAAATACTGTTTATCGTTATTATCGGCGGCCGCGCTTTTGTCTATGGTGCTGTTCCGGGGGCCTACGCCGTATGCGTGCTCGAAGAAGGACTTCGCGGTTTCGGCCATGTCAGTCACTGGATATTCCCGCTGGTCCTGATCGCACTGATTTATGTGCTCCCCCGCGGTGAGGGGTTGTGGGGACTGTATCATAAACGTCATCCGCGGGATTATTTCCCCAAACTGCACGTCCGGCGGGAGTAACCCGATACGCAATCGAATGACAGCCGGGGCTACTTCGTTCGGTAAAGAGATTACGGAAGCAAAGGAGACAGGTCAAACGTGCTTGACATTCAAAATATCGGCATTAATTTCGGGGGACTTCGTGCTCTCGACGACGTAAGTTTTTCCGTCGGGAAGGATGAAGTCGTGGGACTCATCGGTCCGAACGGGGCGGGGAAGACGACCATGATGAACATCATCTGCGGTGTCTACAGGCCCACCGAGGGAAAAATGTTTTTTGAAGGAAACGAAATCACCAGGATTCCCTCCGACAGAATCTGCAGGCTTGGCATATCGAGAACCTACCAGATTCCCCAGCCCTTTTACGCTATGACGGCACTGGCGGGAGTAGTCACCGCCGTGCTGAACGGTAAAAAGCGGCCTCATATGTGCTTCTCGGACGCCGGTCTCGAGGCCTCGTATTACCTCGAGTTTGTCGGCCTCTTTTCCAAACGGGATGAACTTGCCTCCAATCTGAATCTTTACGAGCTGCGAATGCTGGAGCTTGCCCGGGCATTGGCGACAACGCCGAAACTGCTCCTGCTTGATGAAGTCATGGCGGGTCTCAATCCCGTTGAATCGGAACGGGCGCTTGAGATGATCTGGAGCGCCCAGGAACAGTTCGGCGTCACCCTTCTGTGGATCGAGCACGTTATGAAGATCATCATGAAAGCAGCCCAGAGAATCGTTGTCCTGCAGTACGGCAAGAAAATCGCGGAAGGACCTCCCGAACAGATTGTCAGAGATCCCAGGATCATCGAGGCCTATTTAGGAGGCAAACACTGATGATGCTCGAAATCAAAAATCTCAATGTTTCATATGGTGTTATTCCTGTTCTTCACAATATCAGTCTGTCCGTCGAAAGAGGGGAACTGGTGGCGCTTCTGGGATCGAACGGGGCGGGGAAAACGACCCTTCTGAACACCGTATCCTGTCTCCTCAGACCGACATCGGGATCGATTATCTTTAACGGAAAAAAAATTGAACACTCACAACCGCAGAACATCGTAAAAGCAGGTATTTCGCAGATTCCCGAAGGACGGAAAATTTTTCCTT
>JAGYOR010000085.1 GCA_018399535.1 Deltaproteobacteria bacterium
CATCGGAACGCGAAGGCGGCCTGTTTCACCGGGACATGCAGCCTTCGAAAACGGCGCCGGTTCTCGAAAATATTCCTTTTGAAGAGGGTGAAACAGACGGATATCATAAAACACCGAAGGCGGCGCCGGCGTCAAGGAAACTCCCGATATCCGTGGCGATACCCACGCTGTTGATCGCAATTCCCGTAATTATTTTTTTTGTTGCGAACATGTACGGCCGTGTTAAAACCGCGGATGCCGTTAATACCGCGAGAACCGCAATCGTCGAAAACGACGTGATTGTCTCGGTGACGGGGGGTGATTTATCGGTGGAAGTGGTCCGTATCCAGTTCGCGAAGAAGTCGGGGAGAGATGAACTGGCGAGAATAGAAATGAACCTGGCGGGAACCGCCGGTTCAACCAGGGTTGCCGTGTATATGAAACGCAGCGGCGGTGACTGGGTCGTTGCCTCCATTCAATACGTGGAAACTGCAACGGGCAGGGAGCGTCCTCTGTCCAGACTCTAGGGATATCTCTCCTTTCGCGCGGTTCGGAGCGTGATAAAAGTCCTCCTGGTCAAAGATAAACGAGAATGTGTTCGGAGATTATTTCGAAATTCCGTTTTATTGCTTCTTTACCCTGAATGATATTGAGATGACCGGGCAAAAGATAGTCGACGTCCAGCCGGGACAGGCGCTGGATACTGTCTTTCAGGAGTTGCGGATTGCCGCCGGGAAAGTCGGTGCGTCCGACGTTCTGGTTGAAAACGACGTCTCCGCAGAAAAGGGCCTTCCGCGCGGGCCAGTAAAGGGCCAGTGAGCCGGGAGAGTGGCCCGGGACATGAATGATTTCGAAAGGCTCGCCGCCGAATTCGACGGGACCGGCTTCAAGGACGCGATCGATGGGAACGTCGGGAGCCGGGAACCCGAACAGGTCGAACATCTCTCTGCCCATTTCGTTGTAAAAATCGATTTCTTCCCGCAACATGCAGATGGTTGACTTCCCCTCCGAGGCGAATATTTCGGAAGCTTCAAAATGATCGGGATGGGAATGGGTGTTGATGACATACTCGATGTCGTCCCGGGTGACGCCGTCCCCCTCCAGGCGCACCAGCAGATCGGGCAGAAATTCGGACAGGCCCGGGTCTATGAGGGCATTCACACCGCCCGCGATGTAATAACTGTTGCAGTTGTTCTCGAAGGGGTTGTTCCATTCGTACACGTAGAGGTCGTCAATGAGTTTCATGTTCAATTCCTTTCAGATGGATCATTGCCGAACAATCGGCTGCTCTTTGCCTGTCACCGTTTCGGCAGGTATTTCAAGGGATCAACCGGCCGATTGTTCCGTCTCATTTCAAAATACAGCGTGTAGTTTCCCTTTTCTTCATTTTTGCCCGGACTGCCGATGATTTCCCCACGGGAGACTTGCTGTCCCGTGGTAATATTTCTGTTATTCAACTGTGAGTATATGGTTAAGTAGTCAGCGCCGTGCCTGATAATTATCGTTTCGCCGTAAAATTTTATAGGCGCGGAATGAAGGACGGTTCCCCCTTCCACGGCCGTTACCGGGTCGGGGCTCTTCGATTCGAGAGTGACGCCGTTCATCCTGATGCCGTCCGGCCTGGCGCCGAACCGTGACGTGACGGTTCCGGAAAAGGGCCACTGGAAACGCGGGGGGGTGTCGGCGTGAACCGTCTGTTTTTTCTGCTCCGTGCCGACCGCCTTTTTTTCAGCGCGAACGTCACGAGGGGGAGCAGCTTCGCGCTTTGATGAGGGGGCGAGAGTTTGCTCCCGTACCTTGACCGGCGCCGCCGACTGTTTTACGGTCTCCGTTCCTTCCGATCTTCGCGGCGCAGCGGCGTCGGGAATGAACAACACGCTGTCTTTTTTAACCAGATTAACATCATGAATGTTGTTTGCCCGTGCGATGGTTTCCGGCGTTGTTTCGTAAAGACGGGCGATTTCAGACAGCGTCTCGTTCGGTTGAACCCGGTGATAGACACCCTTGACGCGTTCCGTCGTGGCACAGCCCGCGGCTGCCGTTAATGCCGCCAGAAAGATTGCGACAACTACATGAGTTCGCGTAATTCTTCGCATCACTGATTATAATAACCGTGAAAGGACCAAAAATCCACCGATAAGCAGCACCGTGAACAGGATGGTCATGAGGTTGAAGTATCGTTCGATAAACATGCGAATACCTGTGCCGTACCGATAGATAAGCGCTCCGACAAGGAAAAACCTGGTCGCCCGTCCGACAGCGGACGCGGCCATAAATATTGAGAAATCTATTTTAAAAGCGCCACCGGCGATCGTGAATACTTTGTACGGTATGGGCGTGAATCCCGCCACGATAACGGCCCAGGCATTGTGCCGGTTGTAAAGGTCGGCGATTTGGTCATACCTGGCGCCGAGTCCGTAGAAATTAATGATTTTTATTCCTACCGTTTCCATGAACTCGTACCCGATGGCGTATCCCGCGGCGCCGCCGGCCACCGATCCCGCGAGGCATATCAGGGCATACCTGAAAGCCCGGGCGGGTATGGACAGGGCAAGCGCGATGAGAAGAACATCGGGGGGGATCGGGAAAAAACTTGATTCCGCGAAGGCCAGAAAAAACAGCGCCCACGAACCGTAGGGTGTTTCGGCCCAGTGGAGCACCCAGTCGTAGAGCCTTCTGATCATGGATCAATTCAGCCTTTCCATCCATATTCGCCGATCAGATTGACGAAACGACATCCTCCCAGGTCTTCGTACTCCAGGTCGTCAGGCAATGTGCCTCGTACAACCCTTACAAGTTTCTGTTCGTGCGCGCCGCCGACGGGTATTACGAGCCGTCCCCCCCGTGCCAGCTGTTCGATGTAAGTGCGCGGAATGTCCGGGGCCCCGGCTGTGACGATAATCGCGTCATAGGGAGCTTCGTCCTTCCAGCCGAAGCTGCCGTCGCTGACCGCGATGAGGACGTTGAAACACTTGAGACGCTCGAGTATTTTCCGCGCTTTCTCGGCCAGCGAAGATATCCTTTCCACCGAGATCACCCGGTCGGCGAGGCGTGACAGGACGGCTGTCTGATAGCCCGACCCCGTCCCGATCTCGAGTACTTTTTCAGAACCGGTCAGTTCGAGTGCCTCCGTCATGAGAGCGACGATATAGGGTTGCGATATGGTCTGCCGCTCGCCGATGGGAAGCGGATTATCGTTGTAGGCCTGGTCGAGTAAGGCCTCGTCCACAAAGAAATGGCGGGGGATTTCTTCCATGACCTTCAAAACCCGTTCATCGGAAACGCCGCGGGCGCGAATCTGCCGTTCAAGCATCCGGGCCCGTTGTTTTTTATATTTGTCCATCGAACGTGTTTTCCTTCGCCTTCACCGCGCCGGCGACATCCAGGGGCTTTTTGCCCGGCGGTACACGGTACAGTTTTTCAACCCAGGTATGTTTTCGCAGGCCTAGGGCCTCCCTTGTCACAATGAGGTAATAATATCTTACTTGCGCCTGTTTCCTGACGGTGTTGTAGTGCTGTATTTCCCTGTTTATTGTATCGACCTGATCGGCTGTAAGGCCCGGTTCCCCGGTCGACCGGAGAAGATCGAGCTTGTCGCTGATGGAACGTTCCAGCACTTCCATTCTTTTCAGGACGTCCGAAACAGCCCTGCCGGCGTTGCTGAGCACGTCGGCCCGTTCCTGAAGAATTTCTTCCTGTGTTTTCTCGTATCCGTCGCCGATCATTGTCCCGGCGCCGGGCTAGATCATGCTCTTGCTGCCCGACGGCTTCGATGTGTGCTGTTCCCCGGCGGTCAAGCGCGACCGTTGCGGCGTCCGAACCGCCGACTTCTCCCGCGCTCAGGCCGCCCCGTAAATATCGGAGATTACGTAACAGCGACTATCACGTATGGTGTCTCTTTTCAACACGAAAAGGCGTAGCGATCCGGTCGGCATCGATGGGAGATTCTTTGAAATAAACCGGTAAAATCTGTATAGTCAAGCAACAGCGGAGGGTTGAACACTGCCCGGTTGTCGTCTTTCGTTGGGCCGACAGGCTGATCATCACGGCGATGAGACGGGGCGAAGTCTGGTAATAATGCCGGAACAGGAGGAACGATAAATGGAACTGCGTGTGAATGATTCAAAAATCGTCCTGGTCCAGGGAGATATCACAAAAGAAAGCACTGATGCCATCGTCAACGCGGCAAATTCCGGTTTACGGGGAGGCGGCGGCGTCGACGGGGCCATTCACCGCGCCGGAGGAGGCGCTATCATGAAAGAGTGCCGAGCGATCGGACATTGTCCCACGGGCCGGGCCGTGATAACCACGGCCGGAAACCTGAAAGCACGCCGTGTTATTCACACGGTCGGACCCGTTTACCGGGGAGGCGGAAAAGGAGAAGCGGAGCTTCTGAAAAGCGCTTACCGCGCGAGTCTCGCTCTCGCATTGGAGAACAAGTTGGAAAGCGTCGCATTTCCGGCGATCAGCGCGGGAATTTACGGGTATCCTCTCAGTGAGGCCGCTTCCATTGCGCTGACAACAACGAAGATGTTTCTGGAAGAACACTCGGGGATCAAGGAAGTGCGTTTCGTACTCTTTGATGACAAAACGTTTGACGCCTTTTCCGGGGAATTGAAGAAAATATCATGAACCTTCGCCCGGCCCGGATCGCCGTTCCTGTCTTCCTCGTGCTTGTCCTGATGTTGGGGATTTGGACGGGGATCCGTGTACGCGCCGCGGTGACGCCCGAAAAGTTGGCCTCGTTTCTGGAACAGCGGCTCGCACGGCAATTCGACAGTGAATTTTCAATAGCCGCGGCGTTTCTTTCTGTGCGCGGCGGGCCGGAAGTAACAATGACAGAGCTGCGGATGGAGAATCCCGCTGTCGGCAGCATGGCAAGCGACAAGGCAGTTGTCGGCCTGTCTCTTTTTCCCCTGTTGCGAGGGAACGTTGTGCCTGTGTCTATCGAACTTGAGCGTCCCGTGGTCAAGGTCCGCGCCGCGGCATCCCTTCCGGGCGCCGTTGGCGGCGGCACGTTGCCCGGGCTTCATGTCCGCGAAGGAACGCTTGTTTTCGGTCCTCAATCAAATCCCTCTGTTGTTGAGCACATCGAGGCGATTTTTGACGATGATACCCGCCGGCTGACGGCCGATCTGCTCGGGGGAGAAGCCTTTCTTGACCTTGAAAAACGGGACGGCGCCTGGCGGGGCGGCGGGGGCCTCAGCAATGTCGGAATCGGTGAAATCCTGACGGGAACCGGGAAAAGTTCAAAGATGAACCTTACCGCCGAAATAAGTCAGGACGGAAGAAGCGTGTCATGCGAAACAAGCCTTGAAGGGTTTTCCCTGTCCTGGTGGACGGAGGAAATAGAGCATGTGGACCTGTCATTCACGGCTGGTTTCGATAATGATAGCCTGCACATCGACGATCTTGCGATCAGCACGCCGCTTATCAACCTTGCCGGCGAAGCGATTCTGGAAAAACCGGAAGGGACCGTTGCGCTGTCGGAAACCCTGTTGCGGGCCAGTGTGGAAACCGGTCCCTTTGATTATGAACGTTTCGTAAGAAAACTGCCCACGAGACAGTTCCCCGAATGGCTGTCGCGCCTGTTATGCGACCAGATACGCGGGGGAACGGTAACCGTAACGAATCTGCG
The DNA here is from genome assembly GCA_018399535.1 of Deltaproteobacteria bacterium. Classification (GTDB taxonomy): domain Bacteria; phylum Desulfobacterota; class Syntrophia; order Syntrophales; family UBA2210; genus MLS-D. Next base: position 5,618 of record JAGYOR010000085.1, read on the forward strand.
CTATCGGGGAACGTTGGGAGGGCTGGCATCCGGAAAAGATGTTCCCCGAGGGCTTGCCGTCGAAGGAGTGTTGTCAGGTCAGCGTTTTTGCGCCGGTCACGATCACAGTAGCGTTGAAGATATTTCTGGCCGGGCTGAACTCTCGGAGGGCACGCTTGCCTTCCGGGATATTGCCGCACGGGCGGGATCGTCGATCATCGACAGCCTTGATCTCGTGTTTCATAATATAACGAACGACGATATGCGCCTGTCACTGTCGTTGCTGATCGACGACATGAAACCCGCAGATTTTATAACGGCCTGGCACGCCTCCATGGTGCCTGAAGACCTTCATGCCCTCCTCGACTCTTTTTCGAACGCTGAAGAGGGCCGGATCGGCGGCCGCGTGGAAACAGAAACCGATACGTCGCTGCCGGAACCCACGAAGATCAGGGGTGAGGTGCGCCTGAAAGAAAGCTCGTTCACGTGGCGTGATCGCCGTTTTACGTCGGTGTCCGGGACGGCGATGAAAAAAGACTATGATACGCCGCTGAAGGCTGCGGCTGCGGGCGATGTGGACGGTTTTGCTGTAGAGTCACTGGAGCTGGATATTCCCGACCCCCTCGGTGACGGGACCTACGAAATATCATTTATTCTTCCGGACCTTCCGTTTACCGGCGATGTCGTGGAAGCAACCGAAGCGAGGGCACGTTTCAACGGCACAGGCAGGAAAAACGCTATTGAGGGAACGGTGACCCTGACAACGGACAAACTGAAAGTGAATGGAGACGTCTTCGGGCCGAGCGGCGGTATAATCGAGGGCACGGGACTCATGCGCCTGTTTGCCGGATCCGAACCCGGCGTCGAACTGGATAAGGTCCGCTTTGCCACGACGGCGGGGACGGTGGTTGCCGGCGGTGCGTTTAACGAGGAAGGAGGCCGCATCAGTCTCAACGGCGAACTCGATTTGTCCAGGGTGGAAAACGGTTCCGATAACAATATCCATCTCCTGGAAGGATCAGTTGCGGGGCAGGCGGTCCTGGCCGTCGAGACGGGAGAAGCCGGCGGAGTCCGCATACTGAACGGACGGGTGTCCTGCGGAAACGCCCGGCTTCTTTACGGGGACGAGGCGGTTGCCGTGGACGGAACGGTAACAGCGCATGATCAAAGCTGCGAAACGTCCCGACTGTCGATAACGTGGGACGGCATGACCGGGGAAGCGGCGGGTCGGCTTACGATGTCGGAGCCCCGTCGTTTTTCCGGGTCTCTTTCAATCGACGGCGCCTCGATCGGTGACTCGTTGAAACCAACGCTCGCCGTGCCGGGCGGATTTGAAATGGATGCCGATATCATCGCGACGAATATTACGATACGAGGCATCCCGGTAGAAACTATTCGTGCGGGGGCGGTGCTTGATGAAAAAACGTTTTACCTCGAAGACATGGAGTGCCTGACGAAATCGGGATCCGTAACGGGGACGGTCGCCATCAATCGGGAAGGCGGCGGCAGCATAGACCTCGCCATTGATCTGAAGAATCATGACGTGGCCGAAATTCTGAGGGCGTTCTCAACAACGGGGAAGAGCGGCCTTGACGGCATGCTGTCTCTCGAGGGGCATCTTTCCGGGGAACTGGACTCGCTTAACGGAGACCTGTCCATCAGGGTGATGGAGGGACGATTACGAAAATACGGCGTCATATCGAAAATATTTACCGTGACCAACATTTACCGGCTTATAACCAGCGATCGCGTCGGTTTCGGGGACGAGGGGTTCGCCTTTACCTCGATTTCTTCACAACCGGTCATTCGGGACGGAGTGGCCTCATTTGATGATTTTCGGCTGGAAAGCCCTTCGATCCAGATGTCGGCCGTGGGGAACTACCGTTTGAACGAGGCAATCGTAGACGCAGTCGTTGTTATTCAACCCCTGGAAACCGTGGACCGGATTATAAACCTCATACCGGTCGTGAACTGGATTCTTCTGGGTAAAGAAAAACGACTCGTCGTAATCGGCGCCGAGGTAAAGGGCGACATCAGTGATCCCGAGGTCACGATTACGCCGCTGGACACCATTGCAAAACCTGTAACGGGCATTCTGCTTCGTACTTTGAGATTGCCGGTGGACGTCATTATCTCTCCTGGCAAGATCATTCCCGGAGCGAAGTGACTGGTCAAAGACGGTCTAGTCGCGCGACGGCGGTTGATGCGTTTATTGGCAGCTCCCAGAATCCGCGATTGATTGTCTGCAGAGCACGATATCGAGTCATCAGTATGGAACATTGCAGTGAAGTCTTTGAATCTGGATACCGGCCCGTGTGCCCGCAAGGGTATTCGCCGGTAAGACGACATTACTGATTTCGTAAGGTTCTTCAAAGGTCTTAC
>JAGYOR010000086.1 GCA_018399535.1 Deltaproteobacteria bacterium
TCTTGCCGGTCATCGCGGCAAAAGAAGAAAAAAAATGCCCCCACGGGGCCGTTCTTTCACAGCGTGTGGGGGGACAATTTTAATTATTATTCTACATCAGTGGAATAATGAAGAAAATCGGAGATTTCCCTGGTGATGGCGGCGGCGGTGTCAGGGTCCAGGTACCCCCAGATTTCGCCTGCCGACTTGCTCTTCATGCGCATGATGATGGCGGCGGCGGTTTTCCGGTTCAGCCGTTCAAGCATGGCCCCGGCCCGGTCCGGCGGCGCCGCTTCGTAGACTTTTGCCAGGTCGGTATACTGCTTGTCGTCGATGACCCTGATCGATTCCATCATCGAATCGAGCACGTCGATTCGGGACAGTATTTCCTGCTTCAGCGCAGAAAGCCTCTGCTCTTCATCGGTGAGTGCCTTCTCACGCTCTTCCAGTTCCTGTTCCTTCTCAGCCAGCATTTTCAAAAGTTCCCGGTGCCGCGGCGATTGATCGTCGTCGGCTGCGTGCTCGTCGGCCACGGCATCTTCAGGCGACAGTGTAGCCTCCCAGCTTTCCGTCCCCTTGATGACACCCGCCAGCGCGGCCACTTTTATCACGATCACCCCGATCAGCAGAATCTTGCAGAGAAACAGCAGTTTTTTCACAAGTCCCTCCTGGCCCGCGCCGCCGCACGCCCGGCCTCTTCTATGTACTTTGTCTCGCGTCGTGCTTCGCCCTGCAGGTAGAGTTCCTTTTGTTTGTCCTTGAGTTTTTCGAGCATTTTCTTTTCTTTTCTTGCCTGCGCCAGTCGTTCCCGGCACTCTTCCACTTGAAGCTCCGCCTGGCGCAGGTCGTCTTCCTGTTGTCTTCGCTCTTTTCCGAGCTGCTCACCCAGGGAGATCAGGACACCCATCAAGGGAGCGGGCCTTGCCTGCCCGGCTGTACGGGCCAGCTCGGCGGCATTGGCCGCTTCCCTGCGCAGGATCGATTCCAGTTCTTTTTCCTCCTCCGCCAGTGACCGTTTCGCCCCGGCCAGTTCCAGCTGTCGTTCCTCTTCCTGCCGTGTTCGATGATCCAACAGTGATTCAAGAGAAAACTTGAACACGGTCCGTTCCTTTCTCAGGCCAGAAGCTCGAGCAATGCGCGTTTCGACGAGGCAAAGTCTTCGGATTCATTAATGTCCTGCCGCAAAAAGCCCTGTATCCTGTCAATCATGGCAACCGCCCGGTCGATGCGGGGATTGCTCCCCGCCACGTAGGCGCCGATGTTGATCAGGTCCTCCGCTTTCCGGTAAGCCGCCATGATATCCATGAGTTCCGATGCCTTGTGACGGTGCTCGTCGTCAACGATATCCGCCATCACCCGGCTGATGCTTTCCAGGACGTCCACGGCGGGATAATGATTGCGCGCCGCCAACTCCCGGGACAGGACGATATGGCCGTCCAGCAGTGACCGGGCCGAGTCTGCCACGGGCTCGTTGAAGTCGTCGCCTTCGACCAGGACCGTGTAGAGTCCCGTTACGCTGCCGCCGTCCTCGACATTTCCCGTCCGCTCGACCAGCTTGGGAAGCAGGCTGAAGACAGAGGGTGTATATCCCTTGGTAGTAGGCGGCTCTCCCAGCGAAAGTCCCACTTCGCGCAGGGACATGGCAAATCTTGTCAGGGAATCAATCATCAGGAAAACATCTTTCCCCCGGTCCCGGAAGTATTCCGAGATCGAGGCGGCCACGTAGGCGGCCCGCACGCGCACGAGTGGGTGGCTGTCCGACGTCGCCACCACCACCACCGAACGTTCGAGCCCCGCCTCGCCGAGATTTTTCTCTATGAATTCTCTGACCTCGCGGCCCCGCTCGCCGATAAGACCGATGACGTTCACATCAGCCCGGGCGTTTCGGGCCATCATGCCCAGAAGATAACTTTTCCCCACGCCCGATCCTGAAAAAATCCCCATGCGCTGACCCTTGCCGCAGGTAAGCAGGCTGTTGATCGACCTGATTCCCAGGTCCATGGGTTCACGAATACGCGCCCTTCGCAGGGGATTGATCGGTTCCGCGTACAGGGGGTAGCGTTCGGCCAAATGGAGTGGTCCCCGGTCGTCGATGGGAAAACCCATTCCATTTATTACCCGCCCCAGGAGACCCTCACCGACTGTTACATCGGCGGCGCGACCCAGGGGGAGGAACCGGGACCCCGGCCCGATGCCCGACACATCGTCGAGGGGCATGATGATGACCTTCCCCTGCCGGAATCCCACCACCTCGGCGCCGACGGTTTTTCCGTTTCCGGGACATATGGAACACAGCTCTCCTACCTGCACACCCGGATCGTGGCCTTCGAGAATGAGCCCCCGCACGTCGCTTATCTTGCCGTACCGATGAAGCGGGTTCGTTTGGTCAATGGCCCTGAAATATTCCTGGAGCGTTGTCTCATTCACGGCCGGCTGCTCCTTCTCCGTCGCGGTCGATCAGTCGTTGCTCAAGCACGTTCAGCTGTTCGGTGACCCTCGCGTCGACGACCAGTCCCGACGTCTCCACCAGGACATCACCCGGATTCAGATCCGGATCGGCCGCTATGCGTACGGGCTCGTCCGATTCTTCTTCACCGACCCCCTGATCTTTCAGAAACTGTTCATCACCGGGACTGAGGAACACCGTCAGTCCGGTCCTGTCTTTCAGGTCCCCGAAAATGTCATCCAGCACGGTGCGCAGGATGTCGCGGTCGAGCGACACTTCTCGTCGAATAATCTTTTCCGCCAACGCGACGGACAGGCGGATCACGTTTTCCTTCACTTCGTCGTAAAACCGCTCCTGGAGATCCGACCACTCCCGGCGCACCTGCGCGACGGATTCCATAACGGACGCAATCGCTTCGCCGCTCCGTTTCTGTTCATCTTTCACACCGTCCCGGAATCCTTTTTCGTGTGCGTCACGAACCCTCTGTTCCACGTCCGCGCCAGCGGCATGACGCGTCCCGTCACCGGAGCCGCTGCGGACGGTTTCATTTTCCTGCTCCCACAGGGGAGCTGTGAAAGCGTCGGAATTATCACCCTTCAGGGAAGTAACGGCCACCTCGGCCGCCTTTATGATTTTTCTAGACGAATTCATCATCTTCCTCGCCCCGCGATATTCTGACTCTTCCTTCGGCCTCGAGCCGTCGCGCCGCGTCGACGATTTGACGCTGGCACTGCTCGACTTCCGAAAGGCGAATGGGGGGCATGACTTCCAGGTCGTCCTCCAGCATTTCCGCGGCCCTCCGGGACATGTTGGAATAAAATTTTTCGCGCATGTCAGCGTCCACGACTTTAAGCGCCCTTGCCAGATCCTCGGTGGAAACTTCCTTCAAAATCTCCCTGATACTCCCGTCATCCAGCTCAAAAATATCCTCGAATGAGAACATCTGGTTACGGATCTCCGTGGCCAGGTCGGGAACCTGTTCTTCCAGCACGTTGAGAATGGGCCCCTCGGCCTTCCGTCCCATACGGTTGAGAATTTCGGCCGACAAGTCGATGCCTCCGAAATATTCTTCCTGGGCGCTGCCGAGAATAATTTCTGATTCCAGGGCCCTGGTCATCTCCTCGACGAACTCCTGGGGAACGCTCTTTATCGTGGCGATACGCTTTACTATGTCTGCCTGCTTTTCCGGCTCATATCCATCGAGAACCTGGGCGGCCTGTTCGGGCTTCAGGTGGGCGAGAATCAGCGCGATCGTCTGGGGATGCTCCATTTTCGTAAAATCAAGGATGATCTTGGGGTCGACGGACCGCAGTTTCTCGATTACCGGATTCATGTAAGGACTGAAACTTTCTTCCTCGATGACGGAAAGGACCTTTTTCGCCCGTTCTTCTCCCAGGGCCTTGGTGATGATGTTCTGAATCATTTCACTCTGAACGGGAACGAAACGCTTGCCCTTGTCACGGGCAAGGTTGCAGAACTCCTGTGCCGCGGACTCGAGATCGCCCATGGTCACGTTTCGTAATCGGCTCATGGACAGGCCGAGACGGCGCACTTCATCGGCGCTGAGATTTTTCATGACCTCGACGGCTTGTTCTTCGTCGAGAGACAACATCAAAATGGCGGCTCGTTCGTCGTTCGTCATATTCGCTTTTTCGATGCGGCCGTCGGCCGTTTCATTGAATTATTTTATTTGAGCCAGCCCCTGAGCAACTCCGTAAAGGTTCCCGTGTCCTGGCGGGCCATGTTCTTTACCATGCTGATTTCATTCGAGTCGTCCACGTTCATTGCAGACATGTCAAGCGTCGACGCCGCCCGTTCGCGATGCCGTTCAACATCAGAAATGGAGGCCCGATCCGTGCCGGTCAGTGCCGGGAGCTTCTCGCGGCCTCCTCGTCCGGCGGCGACAATCACCCGGCTCATGGGGCGCAGTACAAAGAATATAACCGCCAGGAGCGCCGCCAGCATCATGAATGCCTTGAGAATCGGCATTACAGCGTGGAGCGTTTCTTTCCAGGAATCCTCGGCCAAAAAGTCCTCTTCACCCAGGTCGGCCTGTTTGAAGGGAATGTTGCTTACCGTCACCTGGTCGCCCCGCCGCTCGTCAAACCCGACGGCCTTCTTGACGAGGTCGTCGAGCTGGGCCAGTTCCCGGGCCGAGCGCGGTTCGTAGACCTCTTCCCCCGACTCGCCGACCCGATAACTGCCGTCGACGACAACAGCCACGGACAGATTCTCGATCTCTCCCAGCGGTTTGACGCTGGTGCTCACGGTTTTGCTCAGCTCATAATGAATTACTTCGTCGTTCCGTTCGCGATTGACCCCCGATTTCGAATTTTCTCTTTCACCCGTCGGTTCCACCGTGCTTTCCTGCGCCGACAGGGAATTGACCGACCGTTCCGTTTTGCGCTGCACGCTGCGGATCACTGGTTCGTCGGGGTCAAAGAATTCTTCGGTTTTCTGGACTTCCTCGAAGTCAAGGGCGGCCGAAATGGTGACGATGGCATTGCCTTCGCCCACGACGCGTTCTATCATCGATTGTACCCGCTCGGTGAGACCACGTTCGACGCTTCGACGGTATTCCAACTGGGAACCCGTCATCATGGCAAATTCCGACTGCGGACTGGCGGAGGAGAGAATAACGCCGGAATTGTCCACCACCATGACGTCTTCGGGGTTCAATCCTTCGACGCTTCTGGCCACCAGATTGACGATCCCGTCCACCTGTGACGGCTGAATGTGCTGGCCCTGCTTCATACGCAAAGCGACGGAAGCGGTCGGCTTACGGCTGGTTTCGGAAAAAACCGATTTTTCGGGCAACACGATATGCACCCGGCTTCCCGCGATTTCGTCAAGGCCGCTGATGGTCCTGGCCAATTCGCCTTGAAGCGCCCGCTGGTAATTCAGTTTTTGCACGAACTCGGTGACACCGAAATTTTTTTCGTCGAAAATTTCGAAGCCCGCGCCACCCCTGAGGGGAAGTCCCGAGGAAGCCATCTCGATTCGAAGCTCGGAAAGCTGGTCCGCGGGAACCATGACCCGGCCGCCCGACAGCGAAACCTGGTACGGAACGTTTTTCTCTTTCAGCTTGAGCGTCACGGCGCCTGCTTCCTCGGGACTCAGATCCGAGTAAAGCACGACGTAATCGGTCTGGTTCATAAAGTGAAAAATAATAAAAATAGCCGCGACAGAGAGCACAACAACCGACACGAAGGCGATTTGACGCGACGGCGTGAGCCGGCCGAACCCTTTGACGAACTCCGTTATGAACCGCACCAGACCATCCATATCATCCGCTCCGCTTTACACCTGCATCCGCATAACTTCCTGGTAAGCCTCGATTATCTTGTTCCGCACTTCCATCATGGTCCGGAATGATACATTCGCTTTTTCCAGGGCGATAACGGCTTCATGAATGCTCTGTGAATCGTCGAGCATGACGCCGGTGATTGCTTTGTCCGCTTCCTGTTGCAACTCGTTTATCTCCCGGATTTTCCCTTTCAGGACCGTCGAAAACGAATCGGCCTTGTCGGCGGCGCCCGGGGCCCCTGTCGCGCCTGAGCCGGGCGTTCCAACGGGAACCGGGGGTCGGACCCCGTTTTTCACAAATATGTCAGACATGCCTCAACCTTCCTCTCTTTCGCGCGGGCAGTATCATTTCCCCATTTCGATGGTTCTCAGCGCCATGTTTTTCGTGGCCTCGAAGGCGGTTACCGAGGCTTCGTAGGCGCGGTGCGCCATGATCATGTCTGCCATTTCGACGACGGCATTGATATCGGGCATGGCCACGTAACCGCGACCGTCCGCATCGGGATGGCCGGGATTATAGACATGCTTCACGGCATTCTCGTCGTGCCTGACACCCCCGACTTTCACTTTGTGAAGACTTTCCTCGAGTACCGAGCCGAAATCGTCTACCGCCGGGGCCGATTCAAGAAGTACGATTTTCCTGAGGTATGGGCCTCCTTCGGAGGTCCTGGTCGTTTGCATGTTCGCCAGGTTTTCCACGATCACGTCTATTTTCCGCCGTTGCGCCTCGAATCCCGACGCGCTGATACTCAATGTACTCCCGAAATCCATCTTATCTCACCTCCCGCACGAGGTCCTTTATGGACCGCAGTTTCCGCGACAGCAACTCGACGCCGAGATTGTACCTGATCGCATTTTCTGCAAGGGTGCTCATCTCGCTGTCGATATTTACCGGCTTGTCCGTTTCCACGACGCGTATCGACGACTGTTCGCGGGTCGCGCCGTTCGTTCCGTTCCGGTCCCGGCCCGTCTTCGTTTCGTTCATCTGAAGCGCCAGTTCCTTTTCGAACACCACCTCACGGGCGTGATAACCGGGAGTATCGATGTTGGCGATGTTGGAAACGATTGTCGTGTGCCTTCGGGCATGATAATCAAGCGCCCGCGACAGGACCGTGATTGTTTTATCGAAAAGCATCTCCATAGCGCCCCTCCTGCACCCGTAAATCTAGCAATTCCCGTACCAGTGGAAGCATATCATGGCGTTTTTAATTCTCGACGCCGTATTCGTGAAGTTTGTTGCGCATGGTGCGAACACTGATGCCCAGGATCCTCGAAGCCTTGGCCTTGTTCCCCTGTACGCGCTCAAGCGTTCGGAAGATAAGGTTCCGTTCCATTTCTCGAATGGTGCCGTCCGTTGTCTCGAGACCGATATCGGGACCGGAATCTTCCGTCGGCTCATCGTCACGGCCGACAGCCCGTTCCAGGTAAAGATGGTCGGGAAGAATTTTCTTCCCCGTGCAAAGAAGAACCGATCGTTCGATCACGTTCTCCAGTTCACGCACGTTGCCGGGCCAGGCGTGGTTCTCCAGCACCCGCCGCGCCTCATCGGAAAGCGACGGCCTGTCGATTCCGTTCAGGTCGCTGTATCGTTCCAGGAAAAGATCGGCCAGCAGCGCTATGTCCGTCCTTCTTTCCCTGAGCGGAGGAATCGTCACGGGAATCACGTTCAGACGGTAAAACAGATCCCGCCGGAATTTCCCTTCATCAACGGCTCGCCTGATATCCGTGTTGGTCGTGGCGATGATCCGCACGTCCACGGAAACGGGTCCGCTCCCTCCCAGCGGATCGATTTCCGACTCCTGTATCACGCGAAGCATTTTCGCCTGTAATTGCAGGTCCATCTCGCTGATTTCATCGAGAAGAAGCGAGCCGCCGTGGGCAAGCTCGAATTTCCCCGGTTTTCTTCGGGCGGCGCCGGTGAAGGCCCCTTTCTCGTACCCGAACATTTCGCTTTCCAGGAGGTTGCCCGGAATGGCGGCGCAGTTCACGGCAACGAAGGGACCCTGCGCCCTGTTCCCCTTCAGGTGAATGTGGCGGGCGAGAAGTTCCTTGCCCGTGCCGCTTTCGCCATGAATGAAAA
>JAGYOR010000087.1 GCA_018399535.1 Deltaproteobacteria bacterium
GTTCGCCCTGAGCCTGTCGAAGGGCGGGTGTCTATGCCAATTCCCGGTCTATCCTTCGACGGAGCTCAGGATGACCGGGGTGTGTGAGCTCTACCACTGCGGGGCACACGAGGATGAACGGGGTGTGTAGTGGACTCGTTATGACCGGATACTTGATATGGATGTACATGCCAAACATGAATCCGTTCGCCCTGAGCCTGTCGAAGGGCGGGTGTCTATGCCAATTCCCGTTTCATCCTTCGACGGAGCTCAGGATGACCGGGGGGTGTGAGCTCTACCCCTGCGGGGCACACGAGGATGAACGGGGTGTGTAGTGGGCTCGGTATGACCGGATACTTGATATGGATGTACATGCCAAGCATGAATCCGTTCGCCCTGAGCCTGTCGAAGGGCGGGTGTCTATGCCAATTCCCGGTCTATCTTTCGACAAGGCCTGTCCTGAGCCTGTCGAAGACACTGGAGTATTCACCTGTCCCCGTTTCATCCTTCGACAAGCTCAGGATGAACGGGGATTGTAGTTGTCAAGGGATGAACGGGGGGTATTGTGATGCTCTCATGATGACCTGGGTATGAGGGCTCTACCCCTGCGGGGCACACGAGGATGACCGGGGGGGGGTGAGGGCTCAGGTATTTTTTTCGGATGTTTCGATTATTTTTTTGAATGCCCGGAAGGCTTCGTCGAGTCCCTCGGGTTTTGAGCCGCCGGCCTGGGCCATGTCGGGACGGCCGCCGCCTTTTCCGCCGACCAGGGGGGCGATTTCTTTGATGATGTTTCCCGCGTGGTACCGTCCGGCAAGGTCTTTCGTCACCATGCACAGAAGCAGGGCCTTGCCGTCCGCCGCGTTGCCGAGGCAGAGCACTCCCGAGCCGAGCTTGTCCCGCAGGCGGTCGCCGGCGTCGCGCAGGCTTTTCGCGTCCGGCGCCGGAACGGCGGTGGCGATAATCTTTATTCCGCCCACTTCGACAGCGCTGTCAATCAGGCTCGACGAATCGCGGGAGGCGATTTTACCCTTGAGGCCGTCGATTTCCCGCTCCAGATCTTTCTGGCGCGCCAGGAGCTTTTCCAGCCGTCCTTCCAGCTCCAGCGGGTTGGCTTTCAGCAGCGCGGCGGACTGTTTCAGTTCCTTTTCGACGCGCGCGGCGTACCGCACCGCCTCGGCGCCGGTCACTGCTTCGATACGCCTGACTCCGGCTGCTATGGAGCTGTCCGCGAGTATCTTGAAATAGCCGACGTCTCCGGTTCTTCGCACGTGTGTGCCGCCGCACAGTTCGGCACTGATATCGCCCATTCGGACGAGTCTCACCACGTCGCCGTATTTTTCATCGAATACGGCCGTGGCGCCGGTTTTCATGGCTTCCTCGCGGGGCAGCACGTCCGTCGTCACGAGTGCATTCCGCCGGATATATTCATTGACCAGGGTTTCAACAAGCTCCAGTTCCTCGTCGCTTACTTTGGCGAAATGGGTAAAGTCGAAGCGAAGCCGGTCGGCCGTAACGAGCGAACCGGACTGCTTGACGTGGTCTCCCAGAACGCGGACGAGTGCCGCCTGAAGCAGGTGAGTCCCCGAATGATTCGCTTCGGTCGCCCGCCGGATCGCCCGGTCGGTCCTCATGACCACCTGGTCGCCCACGTTCAGCGTTCCTTCCCGCACCGCGCCGATATGCGCGAAAAGGGTATCCAGGGGCTTCTGGGTATCCCGCACCTCAAAGAGCGCTCCCTCTTTCTCAATGCGTCCCACGTCGCCCACCTGGCCGCCTACTTCCCCGTAGAAAGGCGACTGTTCGACGAACACCTCGCCCTCTTCTCCCGCGGACAGCTCCTCCACCGGAACGCCGTCCTTCAACAGGGCAAGGATACGGGTCGTTGCCTCGCAGTTTCCCTCGTATCCCACGAATTCCGTTGACACGCCGGAGAGGGAAAGGCTCCGGTATGTTTCTGAAATCTCCTCTTCGCCGCTGCCCTTCCAGGACCGGCGGGCCCGTTCGCGTTGCGCTTCCATCGCCGCCTCGAAGCCCTCAGTGTCCAGGGCAAGCCCGGCGGTCCGGGCCGCTTCACCGGTGAGATCCAGGGGGAATCCGAAGGTGTCGTAGAGCTTGAATATCACGTCGCCGGGAATGCTGTCCTCCCCGCGTTTTCCGAGGCGGTCGATCTCGTCGTTGAGAATCCGGAGGCCCGCGTCGAGCGTTTCCATGAACCGCTGTTCCTCGTTGATCACGACCTTGTGCACGAAGGATTCCTTGTCGAGGAGTTCCGGGTAGGCCGTTTTCATCTCGCCGATGACCACGGAAACCAGTTGATGAATAAAGGGTTTGTCGATGCCGAGCAGTTTCCCGTGGCGCGCCGCCCGCCGAAGGATGCGGCGGAGAACATAGCCCCGGCCCTCATTGGCCGGCAGGACCCCGTCGGCGATGAGGAAGGTAACCGCCCGCGCGTGATCGGCAACGACGCGGATCGACGTATCGTCCTGCGCGGACGCCCGGTAGGTTTTCCCCGACAGGTTCTCGATGGCCGAGATAAGGCCGGCGAAGATATCCGTGTCGTAATTGGTCGATACTCCCTGGACCACCGCCGTCAGTCGTTCGAGGCCCATGCCGGTGTCGATGTTGGGCTTCGGAAGGGGCTCCAGGTTTCCCGAGGCGTCCCGGTTCAACTGGGTGAACACCAGGTTCCACAGTTCCAGGTAACGGTCGCATTCGCAGCCGGGACCGCAGTCGGGTCTGCCGCAGCCCATTTCTTCACCCTGGTCGAACAGAATCTCGGAGCATGGCCCGCAGGGACCCGTGTCGCCCATGACCCAGAAATTATCTTTCTCGCCCAGTCGCACGATCCGTTCCGCCGATACTCCCACGTCGTCGCGCCAGATGTCGAAGGCCTCGTCGTCGTCGCGGTAGATCGTGATCCAGAGCCTGTCCCTCGGGAGGCCCATGACGTCCGTCAGGAACTCCCAGCCCCAGGCGATGGCCTCGCGCTTGAAATAATCGCCGAAGGAAAAATTTCCCAGCATCTCGAAGAAGGTGTGGTGACGGGCCGTGTATCCCACGCTTTCCAGGTCATTGTGCTTGCCGCCGGCCCTGACGCATTTCTGCGAACTGGCGGCCCGACGGTAGCCGCGATCCTCTTGCCCGAGAAAAAGGCTCTTGAAGGGCACCATGCCGGCGTTGGTGAAAAGCAGCGACGGGTCGTCCCGGGGGACGAGGGACGAACTGGGAACCACTGTGTGTCCCCGTTCTTCAAAATAATCGAGAAATCTTTTTCTGATCTCACTGCCCTTCAGCACTGTCGTCCTCCTCGGCCGGCTCCGCCAGCACTTCGAAAATCAGCGGCGGTGAAAATCCCTTCGACAGCAGGTGCCTTACCAACCGCTGCTCATCCTTAGCGGAAATCGACCGCCCTGTCAATCGGCCGGGAAAGCGTTTTCTGATGATCCCGATGACTGCTTTACGCTGCGGGAAATCCTGTCTTATCTCGGCTATGGCGTCATCGACGAGTTCGCTGCCGATGCCCATCTCGCGCAGGCGGTAGGCTATCTTGCGGTCTCCCCAGAGGTTGTTGACCGCGTAGCTGCGCGCCCACTGCCTGGCGACGGCGGCGTCGTCGAGATAGTTCAGTTCCTTGAGCCGGTCAATAACGGAGGTTGAAACGGACTCTGAATAGCCCTTGTCCCGAAGACGGGCGGAAAGCTCCGCCACGCTCCGGGAACGGCGCGCGAGAAGTCGGAACGCCGCGGCCAGCGCGGCCTCGTACAGTTTCCGATCCGTGGGTTACTCCTCTTCGACTTCGATTGCCTTTTTCCGCGGGTGAAGATTGAATTTTTCCCGCAGTTCCGCTTCGACGGCGGTGCAGGTATCGGGATTGTCTTTCAGAAAGGCCTTTACGTTTTCCCGTCCCTGGCCGATCCGCTCACCCCGGTAGGAGTACCAGGCGCCCGCCTTTTCGATGATTCCGTTGTCCGCGGCAAGATCAAGCAGGTCCCCTTCGCGGGATATGCCGTCGCCGAAAATAATATCGAACTCGGCCTCCCTGAAGGGCGGCGCCACCTTGTTCTTGACGATTTTAACGCGGGTCCGGTTTCCGATCGTGTCCTGGCCGACCTTGATGGGCGTGGTTTTTCGAATGTCCAGGCGCATGGAGGCGTAAAACTTGAGCGCGTTGCCGCCGGTGGTCGTCTCCGGGTTGCCGAAAAAGGTGCCGATTTTCATTCTGAGCTGATTGATGAAGATGACCGTCGTTTTTGAACGGCTGATGCTGCCCGTGAGTTTTCTCAGCGCCTGTGACATGAGGCGGGCCTGCAGCCCCATCTGGGCGTCCCCCATGTCGCCCTCAAGCTCGGAACGGGGGACCAGTGCGGCTACTGAATCGACGACGAGAACGTCAAGCGCCCCGCTTCTGACGAGAACCTCGGCGATCTCCAGCGCCTGCTCGCCCGAATCGGGCTGGGAAATCAGCAGGTCGTCCGTATCGACGCCAATCTTTCTCGCGTAGGTGACGTCGAGGGCGTGTTCGGCGTCGATGAACGCCGCCAGCCCTCCGTCTTTCTGCGCCTCGGCCACCACGTGAAGTGCAAGCGTCGTCTTGCCGCCCGATTCGGGACCGTAAATCTCCACGATCCTGCCTCGAGGTATGCCGCCGACGCCCAGGGCGATGTCGAGGCTGAGCGATCCCGTGGGAATGGCGGGGATATCCGCGACGACTTCGTCGCTTCCCAGCCGCATGATCGACCCCTTGCCGAACTGTTTTTCTATCTGGGCTATAGCCAGGTCAACGGCTTTCCCGCGTTCCGGATTTGATCCCATAGTGTTTCCCCCTTCGAAGTAAAAAATAGCTGAACGTGACCTTTGCTCAACCGCATGAATCCAGCATCTTTGTCATGCCGGTACAAAAACCGACTATAGTGCCCCTCGTCGGGTATTAAAACCCCCTGTCGGAGGACGGCCGTCTTTTTTTATTATTCTCCCCGGCCTCCCGGCGCCGCTTCCCCGAAAGGATACCGCTCCAGCCGGGTATACACGGCGCCGTGCTGCGTCAGGTCGCTCCTGAAAAGCGTCAGCCCGTCCACCGTCAACAAGGGCAATTCCCCGTCCGGTCCGGCGGCCGCACGACTCAGCGCGTCCGCCAATCCCGGAATCTGGCCCCGCGGCTGCCGCACCCTCCCCAACGTGAGGTGAGGACGAAACGGCCGGGACTCCCGGGGGAAACCCCGTGTTTCGAGATCCTCTTCGATTGCCGCCTGGAGCCGCGACAGCGCATCGATATCACCTCGCAGGCCGACCCACAGGACGCGGGGTCTGTTCGTGTTCGGAAATACGCCGGGATCAGCCGGGGCAAGAACCATGTTGTGCTCGAGGACCGCGCGTTTCCGCACAACCTCTGAAACAACCCCGATCGACTCCGTCTCCACGGAACCGAAAAATTTAAGCGTCAGGTGAATGCCGGCGGGTTTCACCCACCGGACTCCGTCGATCGACTCCTTCAGGCTGTTCTGAATCCGCTCCAGGTGTTCAAGCATACGGTCGGGAAGTTCAGCCGCGAGGAAGGCACGCACATGATCGTTATTCATCACAGACGGCCCCTCCTGTCAAGTACCTCCTTGCCATGTCAAGCGCCGTTTGCGCGCCGATCTCCTTGATTCCGCGCCGCCCCCAGCGAAGGCTTAATTTCCGGCAGAAAACACCGTCGGGAGCGGCAAGGGCGATGTAAACCGTGCCTACCGGTTTTTCATCGCTTCCCCCGGCAGGACCGGCGATGCCCGTGGTTGAAAGCCCCAGGTCGACTCCGGAAGATGTTTTCACGCCGCGGGCCATGTATTCGGCCGTCTCGCGGGAAACGGCGCCGTGTTTTTCTATGATGTCGGCCGGCACCTTCAGGAGCTCCACCTTGGCGTCGTTACTGTAGGCGACGATACCCCGCTCGAGAAAACGCGAAATTCCCGGAATATCGGTCAACCGGTCCGCGATGAGTCCGCCTGTGAAGGATTCCGCGACGGCCAGCGTCAGCCCGCGTTCCTCCAGGAGGCCGCCCACGACTTTCTCCAGGGTCTCGCCGTCGACGCCGTATACGTGCCCGCCCAGGGCGCGCCTGATCCGTTTATCCGCGTCTTCGAGCCTGGCCGCCGCCTCGCCGGCGTCGCGTCCGCGGGCGATCACGACCAGGTGCTGCTCGGGAAAATGCGGGTAAAATCCCAGGGATATTTCCGGGAAGGGACCAATGCCGGCGATGATTTCATCAACACGCGACTCGGAAAGCCCGGTTATTTTCAGGGTCCTCCTTGCCTTGGCCGTCCGTTCTTCAGCAAAGTCCCGTTCCAGGACGGGCGCCACCCCTTCGGGAATCATGCGCCGGACTTCCCGGGGGACACCGGGCACCACGACCACGGCGCCCTTTTCCGTCTTGACATAAAAACCGGCTGCCGTTCCGGCTGGGTTGTTGATAACCTCAGCCCCGCGGGGAAACCGGGCCTGCTTGGCGTTGTTTTCCGTCCAGGGGATGTTGAAGGCGTGGAAACGCTCTTTCAGCCCTGCGAGCACTTCTTCGTCTGTTTCAAGCGGCAGTCCCAGGCCTTCGGCGACGGCGGCGGTCGTGATATCGTCAGCGGTCGGGCCGAGCCCCCCGGAAACGATAACAACATCCGAACGGGAGAAAAGGTAATCCAGTCCGCTGATAATGGACGGCGGGTCGTCGCCGACGAGCAGGATCGCCGAAACACTCCAGCCGATCATGTCCAGTTCGCGCGCCGTGAAGGACGCGTTGACGTCCTGAACGGACCCGCCCGTCAGTTCGTCCCCTATTATGAGCAATCCCGCCTTCACGAAGTCACCCGGGTAAACCGTCTGTTGAGAGAAAGCGACTTCGGGAAGAAATTTTCGCGGAATCCTTTAAAGCGACCCGCTTTGCACAACATCACCAATCCAGCATCTTTGTCATACCGGCTAATACCCTCGCGGGTACACGCGCCGGTATCCGTCATTCCGGCGGAGGCCGGAATCCAGACCGAGTCAGGCCCGGAATGACGGAAAATAAAATTCCGGAAAGATTTCATGAACCGAACCTCCGAACCAAATTACAGGAAACGCGCCAGCAGGTACAGAATAACGGCGCCGTACACGCCCGCCATGACATCATCACCGACGATGCCGTATCCTCCGTGAATACGTTTATCGATGAGGCCGACGGGAAACGGTTTCAGAATATCGAAGAACCGGAAGAGAACGAAGCCCGCAACAACGTTGACCGGTGACGGCGGCACGAACGACATGACAACCAGGAATCCCGCCATTTCATCAATGACAATCTTTGAGGAATCTTTTTCCTGGAAGATCTTCTCGGCCTGATGCGCGATGTACACGGCAAGGCAGATAAAGACGAGGATAGTCAGAAAATACAGCGGGCGCGGAAAAGGAACAATGAGCAGATAGAGCAGAACACCGGGAATCGTTCCCACCGTGCCGGGGGCGAACGGCGATAAGCCCGTTCCCAGCCCGGTTGCCGCCGCCTTGATGAATAACGTCCCCATCGACCATCCTTCGCTGAAGCGGTCCGGCGAAAACCGGCGCCTCTTATTCCCGGCGTGAATGAAAGCTTTATAATACAATGCCCTTCCAATGTAAAGAGCCCGGGACGTTTCACAAAATCCACGATTCATGGCGTCTTTTCATGACGTAAGTAGTTCGATCGTCCGTGGATTCGACGCGATATGTTTGTCTCCGGTTCTTGCTTGACCGGTCTATCCTTCGACGAGCTCAGGATGACCGGATTAGGGTT
>JAGYOR010000088.1 GCA_018399535.1 Deltaproteobacteria bacterium
GCCCGACACCTGGAGATGGGCGTCCCTTTTCATGGCAGATACCGTGGTTTCGACCTCCATGAGCTGCTTCAGTTCCCGACCCGTCAGCCACCCGGTGATGAGCGGATACCCGGCCCGTCCGTCAGGGCCGATTCCCAGTGAAAGAATTCTGAAAACATCGGCGGTGGTGACGGGTCCTTCACGCATATAATCGCGAATATGACCAACCGGCTGAATCGCCACGTGCACGTATTCATAATGGTCGCCTTCCGCTTTCTCGACGGCGAAGCGATAGGAATCGGTGATCATGTTTCCCAGGCCTGTTTCGCCCGGATGTTTCGACATCGCTGCGAGGGTTTCGCTGGAAAAATCGCTGTGGGCGACGATCCCGTCAAAGGAAAGATCGAGAGGGGCGAGTATCTCGTCGTTGACCCGGTTTTTGAATGACCGGATTTCAGCCGCGATTGCCTCGTTTTCGGGAATGTCGGACGAGATCGTTCGCAGCTTGTAGGACAGGACGCGTGGTTTTTCTTCGAGAGAAACGGCTGTTTCGATAATACCGAGGAACGCCCCATAACATCCCGCCGATACGATATACGTGTCGCCGACCACGACAGGTTCCGTGAAGACGGTATGTGTGTGGCCACTGATGAGGATGTCGATGCCGGGAACCTGCGCGGCGATATTCTCGTCCTCGGAATATTTTTTTTCAGGCGAGGTTCCCGTGTGTGACAGGCAAATGACGATATCGACCTTTTCGCGGTTTCTCAGAATATCCACCACGCGCCGGCACTCCTCCACCGGATCGGAGAAGGTGACCGGCGCGGCGAAAGGGGCGTCCACCTGGGCCTTTTCGCCCAGGATGCCGAAGATACCGGCGCGGACGCCGTTTCTTTCGATCACCAGGTAGTCCTGAACCGGGTATCGCTGAAATTCCTCTTTCAGTGACCGGTCCCGGGGATCGTTGTCGGTAAAGACGACGTTTGACGCCGTAAGTGCTGGAAGGTGGGCGGTTTTTTTCCGCGCGGCGGCAAGGGCTCTCGCCAGTCCGTCGGGCTTGAAGTCGTATTCGTGATTGCCGATGGTCACGGCATCGTACCCTATGCGGTCCAGGAGACGCAATTCGCAGGATTCTTTCATGAACAGGGTATGAAAAAGGGTACCCATGCTGAAATCGCCGGCATCCAGCAGCAGCACGGCATCCCCGTGAGTCGCCCGCTCTTCTTCGATCGCCGTGGCGAGCCTCGCGAATCCGCCGATCAAGACAAATCCACCGCCGGGTTCTGCGTGACGCTGGGGAAGAAAATAGGAATGGAGATCGTGCGTAAAGAGAATGGTCAGCCGCCGTTCTTCGGGAGGCTGTGCTGTAACGGCGGTCGCGCAGATAAAAAAAACAACAAAAAACAGAAAACCCGCAAGACCTGTCTTTCGCGTCATGACGGTATACCTCCGTGTGAAAAAACTATTACAGAGAAGCCGCGGCCTGTCAATCGGAATCCCGGTGCGGAATCCCGGTGCGCCGTCAGGAGGCTCGCAAGTCCGGAAAATCAGGATGACGGTTCCCAGAGATAGAGATCCGTTTCTTCGTCAAACCGCCGTTCCAGGATTGCTCCTTCGAAGACTTCCACCATAAATTCGCAGGCAAAGGCGATGTTTCCCTCTGCGAGGTGCCCGCCGTAGCTCTTCCCGTCGCTGTCGGCGAGCGTAACATGAGCGTGAACAAAGGGTTCGCCGTCCCGGAGTGAAATATTGCCGGAAAGAGAGGTAATTTCCAGGGGGCGGTCCAGTTGATTGTACCGGTATTCCCGTGCCTGCTGATCATAGTAGCCCAGGTGGGCCTTTTCGACGGCGCCGATGGCCTCCACGCGGCCCAGCCTGATTCCTTCACGCCGGCACAGTTCGGTTATTGTTTCCAGGATGTCGCTGCCCCGGGGCAACCTGCCCATATACCGGTTCTTCGCTTGTACGGTGTGTATGCAATTCATGGCAACCTCCCGGCCGGCGTCTTTTTCTTTCGCCGGCCCGTCGTTGTGGCGCCGTCAGGCGCATTCGCTGTAGCCGCAAATGCGGCAGACAGCGCACCCTCCCTCGTGTTCAAGGATGCCGCCGCAGTCCGGGCAGGCGCCCCTGAGAAAGACCGGTTTTTCCTGTACGGCGCCGTAACCGTTGGCTGTCATATGGGCCTGGATCGCCTTGGCAACTGCATCCGCGCAGGACAACACCTTGTTTTCACCGAACCCCGAAGGTGAATGACATGAAATTCCCTGGAGCTGCTTGACAACTTGGCGGCCCTGAATGCCGCTCCGCCAGGCAAGAGACACCAGGCGGCCGATGGCTTCGCACTGCGACGCGGCACAACCGCCCGCCTTTCCCATGGTGGTAAAGAGTTCGAAGAGCCCCGTCTTGTCTTCGTTGATGGTGATATAAATGGGGCCGCATCCCGTCTGCAACTGGTAGGTCCAGCCCTTCAGTACCCGCGGGCGTTCGCGCTTCACTGGCAGCTGTTCCTCCGCGCGGCCGTCCTCTTCCTGCGTCGTCGCGACGCCCCTGGAAAGCACCTGGCGGTCGCGTGAGCCGTCGCGGTAAATCGTGACGCCCTTGCATCCCAGTTTCCAGGCAAGTTCATAGACAGTAGCCACGTCTTCCACGGTTGCGCTTTTGGCGAAATTGACTGTTTTGCTCACAGCGTTGTCCGTGTATGCCTGAAAGGCGGCCTGCATACGAATGTGCACGTCAGGCGGAATGTCATGCGCGGTGACGAAGACCTTCCGGATGTTTTCGGGAACATCCTCCATGTCGCGGACTGATCCGTTCCGGGCGATCCGCTCCATCAGTTCGGGCGAATAAAAGCCCTGTTCCCGCGCCATGCGTTCGAAAAGTGGATGCACTTCCACCAGGATGTCGTTGTCCATGACCTGTCGCACGTATGAGACGGCGAAAATCGGCTCGACTCCGGAAGAGGCGTTGGCTATAATCGAGATGGTCCCCGTGGGAGCCACGGTGGTGACCGTGGCATTGCGAATCGGAGGTTCACCCCGCTGTTCGAAAAGCGATCCGGTGAAATTCGGGAAGGGTCCTCTCTGTGCGGCAAGTTTCCGTGAGGCTTCAATTCCTTCATCCTGAATGAATTTCATAACCGTACCGGCCAGTTCGACAGCCTCCGGCGAATCATAGGGAATATTCAGAAGAATGATCATGTCGGCCCATCCCATGACTCCCAGGCCGATCTTGCGGTTTCCCATGGTCATATCCCTGATTTCCGGCAGGGGATAGTGATTCGCCTCCACCACGTTATCCAGGAAGTGTACCGAGAGGTGTATGATCTCCTTCAACCGGTCCCAGTCAACGGCGCCGTCATTCACGAATTTTCCAAGGTTGATCGATCCAAGATTGCAGGATTCATAGGGCAACAGCGGTTGTTCCCCGCAGGGGTTTGTTGATTCGATGGTTCCCACGTGGGGCGTGGGATTGTCGCGGTTCAGGCGGTCCAGAAAAACAATGCCCGGTTCGCCGTTGTCCCAGGCCTGATTCACAATTCTGTTGAACACCTTCCGGGCGTTGAGCGTTCCCGCGACCTCGCCGTTGCGGGGATTGACGAGGTCGTAGTTTTCGTCCCGCCCGACGGCTTCCATGAAGGCTTCCGTGACCCCGACGGAAATATTGAAATTGTTAAGCTGTTTTTTGTCGGCTTTGCACATGATGAAATCCATGATGTCGGGATGATCTACCCGCAGGATTCCCATGTTGGCTCCCCGCCGCGTTCCACCCTGCTTGATGGTTTCCGTCGCCACGTCGAAAACACGCATGAACGAGATGGGACCGCTGGAAACGCCGGTTGTGCTCTTGACCACGTCGCTGGCCGGCCGCAGGCGGGAAAAAGAAAATCCCGTGCCGCCTCCCGATTTGTGGATCAACGCCGTGTGTTTCACGGCGTCGAATATTTCTTCCATGGAATCGCCCACCGGCAAAACGAAACAGGCGGCCAGCTGGCCCAGTTCGCGTCCCGCGTTCATCAGCGTCGGGGAATTGGGCATGAACTCGAGACGCGCCATCATGTCGTAGAACCGGTCTGCCAGTTTCTCCGTGTCGGCTTTCGAGTCGAAAACGCTGTCGGCTTTGGCTATGGTGAGAGCGACCCGCCGGAACATGTCCGCCGGGGTTTCCAGGACCTTGCCGTCGCGGTCCCGTTTCATGTACCGCCGTTCGAGGACGGTGACGGCGTTGGCTGAGAGTTGTGGTTCCGGCGGGGAAACGTTCCGGCTCATGATGTTCTTCTCCTTGGAAATAGTTGATAATTTCAGGAATAAATACGCTATATATAGACAGGTTCTTAATTTCACCACAATATATGGGGGGTGTCAATGGTATTTTGTCGGGCGAGAATAATTTTCCCCGCATCATATTTTTGACAGAAAGTCGCCGGTTGTGCTTTACTGCCAGAGAATTTTAAAAAATTTTTATTTCCCGTATTGCATGAAAGAGGAGGACCCATGGAACTGCACGAGGCAATTCAGAATCGCAGGAGCATTCGCGGCTATCTTCCCGAACCGTTGCCGCGGGAACTACTGGAGGAGATCATCGCCCTTTCACTCAGGGCGCCGTCGGCCATGAACACGCAACCCTGGGAGGTTGCCGTTGTCACCGGCGAGCCCCTGGAAGAGCTGCGTCGGGCCCACACGGAGCTGCTGCAGGCCGGCACACCGCCGAGTACGGATTTCGACACGGCGAAACCCTTTGAAGGAATCTACAAGGAACGGCAGCGGGCGCTTGGGTTTGCACTCTACGGTCACCTGGGAATTGAAAGGGATGACAAAGAAAAACGCACGGAGTGGACTATCAAGGGATTCCGCGGGTTCGATGCACCGGCGTTGATCGTGATAACAGCCGATGAAACCCTCGACGACCGGGTCGCAGCCTCCGATATAGGGGGGTTGGCTCAAACTATCTGCCTGGCCGCTCTCGAGCACGGGCTGGGAACATGCATCAACACCCAGGGAGTGGCCTATCCCCGGGTGATGCGTAAAATAATCGGTATGCCCGAAACAAAAAAACTCCACCTCTGCATTTCCGTCGGTTATCCCGATGAAAGCCATCCGGCGAACCGCCTCATGAGCGATCGGGAACCGGTGGATAACATGGTAACCTGGGTGGGTTTTTAAAAAGGTGGGGACGTAGTTAACTATTTAATTCGCGCGCATCTGATCATCGTAACGCCGGTATCGATATTCTGGGTTTGAGGTTATAGGTTCGAGGGTAACTGTTCCCTGACTCAACCGGGGCTTGTTGCAATGCTTCCGAATTAGATAATTCCCGCGACTGTTCCGAACCCGTCAAAGCAAAACCCGTAACCCCGAACCCATAATCTCTAACCTCGAACCTTTAACCTGGAACCCGCCTTATCGTGTCAGGTGTCGGTACTTGATCCGGTGGGGCTGGTCGGCGTCTTTCCCGAGACGCCGTTTCCGGTCTTCTTCGTAGTCGGAGTAGTTTCCCTCGAACCAGGTGACCGTTCCGTCATCTTCAAAGGCCAGAATATGGGTGGCGATACGATCGAGGAACCACCGGTCGTGGCTGATGACGACGGCGCATCCCGCGAAGTATTCAAGCGCCTCTTCCAGTGATCGCATGGTGTTCACGTCAAGATCATTGGTGGGCTCGTCGAGGAGCAGCACGTTGGCGCCCTGTTTGAGAAGTGATGCCAGGTGCACACGGTTGCGCTCGCCGCCGGAAATCATGTTCACCTTTTTCTGCTGATCCGTTCCGGTGAAATTGAACCGTGACACATACGCCCTTGAGTTCATTTCACGATCTCCCAGCGTGATCACGTCGTTGCCGCCCGAGATGACTTCCCAGATGGTCTTGTCCGGGTCCAGACTGTCCCGTTCCTGGTCGACATAGGCGAACTCGACCGTGTCACCCACCCGGAGCACGCCGGCGGACGGTTCTTCCGCACCGGTTATGAGTTTGAACAGGGTTGTCTTGCCGGCGCCGTTGGGACCGATGACGCCCACGATGCCGCCGGCGGGCAGCGAAAAGGTCATGTTGTCGAAAATAATCCGATCACCGAATGATTTGGCAAGGTTATCAGCCTCGACCACGATATCGCCCAGCCGGGGACCGGGCGGTATGTAAATTTCCAGGTCGTCGGGAGTCTTTTCACGGGTCCGGTTGAGCAGGTCCTCGTAGGCGCTGATGCGCGCCTTGGACTTGGCCTGCCGTCCCTTCGGCGACATGCGGATCCACTCCAGCTCGCGTTCGAGTGTTTTCTGTCGTTCAGACTCGTTCTTTTCCTCCTGTTTCAGGCGATTCTGTTTCTGCTCCAGCCATGATGAATAATTCCCCTTCCAGGGAATGCCCCGTCCCCGGTCGAGTTCGAGAATCCATCCCGCCACGTTGTCGAGAAAATAGCGGTCGTGAGTTACCGCGATGACCGTGCCTTCGTATTGCTGAAGATGCCGTTCCAGCCAGGCGACGGTTTCCGCGTCCAGGTGGTTGGTGGGTTCGTCGAGGAGTAAAATGTCGGGTTTCTTGAGCAGCAGGCGGCAGAGGGCAACCCGGCGTTTTTCCCCTCCCGAAAGCACTTTTACCGGTGTATCTTCCGGCGGGCAGCGCAGCGCGTCCATTGCCATGTCGAGGCGCGCGTCGATATCCCAGGCGTCGAGACGGTCGATAGTCTCCTGCAATTCCCCCTGGCGCTCCATGAGACTGTTCATGTCGTCGTCGGACATGGGTTCGGCAAATTTTTCGCTAATTTCATTGTATTCCCGCACAACGTCCACGACATTCCGCAGTCCTTCCTCTACTTCTTCCCTGACGGTCCTGTCGGGATCGAGCTCCGGTTCCTGCTCAAGGTATCCCACGGTAAATCCAGGCGAAAGAATGGTCTTGCCCTCGAATTCCTCGTCCACCCCGGCGAGTATGCGCAGGAGGGAAGTCTTTCCTGAACCGTTGAGACCGAGGACGCCGATCTTGGCCCCGTAAAAATAGGAAAGCGAGATGTCGGAAAGCACGGCCCGGTTGCCGTAATACTTGCTTACCCCCATCATGGTATAAATAATTTTGTCCGGCGCTTCACTCATACGATTCGACTCCTTATAGGGAATGGGAGCTACCCTATCATCGGGCTTTCAGGGGAGTCAAGCGGTTCGGCGGGAGCGGCGCTTCGTTGTTGCGGGTGCGCGTCAGTCCTCGAAAAGGTCGGCATATTCAGCGTATCCTTCCGCGGCGAGACCCTCCCGGGGAATGAATCTGAGGGCCGCGGAATTCATGCAGTACCGCAGTCCCGTGGGGGCGGGGCCGTCTGAAAAGACGTGGCCGAGGTGGGCGTCCGAAAGCCTGCCGCGCACTTCCCGACGGATCATGCCGCGGCTCAGGTCTTCCCGTTCCACGACCGCGTCATGGTCGATGGGGCGCGAAAAGCTCGGCCAGCCGGTGCCGGAATCATACTTGTCGCGGGAACTGAAGAGGGGTTCCCCTGAAATAACGTCAACGTAGAGGCCTTCCTGTTTATTGTCCCAGTATTCATTGTTAAAAGGCGGTTCCGTGCCGCCCTGCCGTGTCACCCGGAACTGGAGCGGCGTCAGTCTCTTTTTCAGTTCCTCATCCGATGGCAGGTGGCGATTTATCTTGCCAGCCGGCGGTTCTGTGTCCTCTTTCCATGTCTTCTGCAGAAAGGCCTGTCGTCCTGACCCGGTCCGGTACAGCCGGTAGTGCAGCGGATTGCGGGCATAATAACCCTGGTGTCGCGTCTCGGCGGGCCAGA
>JAGYOR010000089.1 GCA_018399535.1 Deltaproteobacteria bacterium
CCAGTGATCTTCGGTTTTCCACCGCGCGAAACGGTATCATCGACATGTGCTGATAGGGCGCCGATGTTTTTCCGTACCAGGCGTCGTTGGTTATGTTGACCAGGAAATCAGCACCCTCCCGGACATGCGTTCTGCTGATCTCAGGGAATATGCCCTCATAACATATTAAGACGCCCGCCGCCAGACCGTCTATGTTTACCGGAACAATTCGGTCTCCGGGAATAAAATCGGCGAATCCCGCCACCAGCTTGTCGACGAAAAAGAGCACGCGCTTCAAGGGCACATATTCGCCGAAGGGAACAAGCCTCACCTTGTCGTAACGTCCGGAAACCTTTCCGTCAGGCGTGACAACCCAGGCCGTGTTCATAAGCGAACGAACTCCATTGTCGATCGAGTAGGCCGGGCTTCCGAAGAGAAGTGTCGCCTTCGTTTCCTGCGCCACGGACCGTATTGTCCGGTGATTGTCGTCCATATCCTGAAAGAAAAGCGGCGCCGCCGTTTCCGGCCAGACCAGGCAGTCGACGCCGCTCCGCGAGGCTTCACGGGAAAGGTCGCTGTAGATCTTGATTGTTTTTCGCTGATAGGCGGGATCCCACTTGACGGATTGGTCGATGTTGCCCTGGATTAACGAGACATTCAGCTTCTCGGCGTTTTCAAGCGCCGCGTCCACCGACACTGTTTTCCACGCGCCGTAGGACAGGACCGCCACCATGACCAGCACCCCCGCCGACGCTTTCACTATGGCGGTTCGCCGTGAACCTCCGAGCAGCAACTCGAAAAGCAGGCAATTGACGAACACAATCAGAAAGCTTATGCCGTATACACCCGTTATGTCTGCAATTTGTATGAAGTGCAGACGGTCATGAAGCGCGTACCCAAGGTGTTCCCAGGGGAATCCGGTAAGCAGCAATCCCCTCAGGAATTCAAGCACCGTCCAGAGGCAGGGCGCCGAAAGCAGAACCGGTATTCCCCGCCTGCTGAAAAAAACCACGCCCAGGGCGAAAAAAGCCGGGTAAAGCGACAGATAAGCGGCCAGGAGAAGCATGACCGCTGCGGAAAAACCACGTGACAGTCCCCCGTAGTGATTGACTACATAGGTGATCCAGTAGAGAAGTCCCGCATTGAAAATAAATCCGGCGAGAAATCCCAGGCGGAAGGCGTCGCCCCGCGACTCGTTCCTGACGGCAAAAAGAAGGGGAACCAGGGCGATCCACGCCAGGAACCCGGCGTCGAACCTTGGAAAGGCGAAAACGAGCATCAATCCGGACAACATCGCCAGGGAGACGGTCTTTTTCTTCATTTCGCCCGTCTTTCTTTACGTCGAACCGGCATGATCGCCCGTCGACCCCCTTCCTACCGTCCTGCGCACCCGTACTTTTTTAACGCTCCTTTCATCCGCCCGTTCGACGATTATGTCGAGATTCTGGTACGATACCGCTTCTCCGTTCAGCGGAATCTTCTTCATAAGGTGCAGAATAAAGCCTCCCACGGTTTCAAACTGCCCCTCCGGAACCTCGCACTGAAAGTATTCCTCGAACTCGTCGATCTCCGTTCTTCCATCAACAAGAACATCTCCCGATGACAACTCAACGAATGGCTCTTCCTCCTCGACGTCGTGCTCGTCGTGAATCTCGCCGACGATTTCTTCTATCAGGTCTTCCAGCGTCACCAGGCCGGAAGTTCCTCCATACTCGTCTATCACCACGGCCATGTGCGATTTCATTTCTTTCAGTTCGTGCAGAAGAAAGAGCGCGCTCTTTGTTTCGGGAATAAAATAGGCCTTCCTGCTGATTGACAGTATGTCTTGTTCGCCGACGGGTTTCGACCAGAAGCGGAGAAGGTCCTTTACATTCAACACACCGATAATATTATCGATATTTTCAGAATACAGCGGCATCCTCGTGTGACCGTTCCTGGCCAGGAGATCAAGAATTTCTTCTATCGAGGCGCCGCTTGAAACGGCGATTATTTCAGTTCTCGGCACCATTACTTCGCGGGCCACTGTGTCTCCGAGTCCCAGGATGTTGCGTAACATTCGCCCGGATTGTCTATCGATGGCGTCGTCTTCCGCCCCGGCGTCGACGAGGGAGAGAATTTCGCCTGCCGGGAAAGGAAGACTTTCTCTGCCGGCATGGTTTTTCGACCTCACCAGGGAGTAAATGAACCTGATTTTTCGAAACAGTGTTTTCACGGGCTCCCGCTTAAATGCCTCATCGAAGAGGCCTCCCTCGATCTTTTTTCAATGCGCCTTTTCTAAAGGCCCCGCAGAAACTCGGGACGAAGAACATGCCTGTCCCTCGATTCTATGATGTCGGTCAACAGGCGAACCGCTTTTTCTTTGTCCCCGGGAAGTTGCAACCTCAGGGGAACATAATTCGATGCGTGGTTGGACGTGAAAAAACAGTTCGAAAAATCCGATTCGGCTATCATGGTCCGCAATTCTTCAAGAAATCCGAAAGTATCGGGAAGCCTGAAGAGGCCGCGCTTATAGTCGTCATGCAGCGGCGTGCCGGGAACGAGCATGACCGTCAGGGCGCCCGCGTAATCGGGATCCATTTCCGTCAGAATCCGCGCCGTGTCTTTCGCGTGCTCCATGCTTTTTCTCTCGCCGCCGATTCCCAGCAACACCGTAACGGAAAGCGTTATGCCCGCCTCTTTCAGCATGCGTCCGGCAAGCAGGATCTGATCATAATCAGCACCCTTGTTGATTTTCTCCAGCAACTCGCTGTTGCCTGTCTCAACGCCAAGATACGCAATCCCCAAGCCAAGTTCGCGCAGTTCTCTCAGTTCCTCCGGCGTTTTTCTCAGAACGCTCTTTGCATTAGCATAGGTTCCGATTCGCTGCAGTCCCCTGATGTTCCGGTTGACTGATTCCAGAATCGGAACAAGTTTTCGCTGAGGAACGATAAGCGCGTCTCCGTCGCACAGAAACACCCTGCTGATCGGCCCCCACGCCGCCGCTTCCAGGATATCTTCCTCTATCTCTTCAAATGATTTGATCCTGAATTTCTCGCCATTGTAAGTGCCGCAAAATGTACACTTATTATGAGAACAGCCGACCGTTACCTGAAGAAGCAGGCTTTTTGCCTCGCTCGGTGGCCGTATAACCATGCCTTCATATTTCATCGTTGTTTGTCCCTTCATGTTCACGGAATGCTTCCGGCCGACGCAGCGCCGCTGCTGTCGTCGATTAACTTTCACCTTTTATAATATGGGTACTGAAAACACAAGCGCAAGGGATATTACGACTTGCAGCCCCTGAAAACAGTCATTTTCCTGACCTCCGTTCAGGTATTTTCACCGTACCACAAAAGTCATCCGCCAATAGACTGTTTTCCGAAAGGAGGATAGATAAAGACCCAACAGGTCCGCTTGTCCCGGGGCATCGTGAATAAAAAGCCCCTTGATCATTCTGGCGGGGGAAGCGGCCCGTGAAGAAACACAAAGGAGAATGATGCAATTATGAAAGAGAAAACGTACAAACCGGGTGAGTGTTACAATTATCAACTGACACTCGACAAATTGCTGCTTACCCCCCTTGCCTGCGCTCCGGAGCAGGAAATAATCTATCGCGGAAAAAGCCGCTACACGTACAGGACCCTGTATGACAGGATCCATCGGGAAGCGGGCGGTCTTGCGAAACTCGGCGTCGAGCAGGGAGACACCGTCTGTATTTTTGATTACGACAGTCCCCGTTTTCTTGAAACGTATTTTGCCGTTCCCATGATGGGGGCCGTCATGCACATGATGAACTGGAGGTCCTCGCCTGACCAGATCATTTACATGATGAACCACGCCAGGGACCGTGTCCTGTTGATTCATGAAGACTTCCTGCCGCTCCTGGAAAGCATCCGGGACAGGCTCACTACCGTTGAAAAGGTGATTCTTCTTTCCGACAGCGGTGTTGATCCCGACACAACAATACCCATTGACATCGAGTATGAGACCATGCTCGCCGGGGCGCCCGAGCGACACCCCTTCCCCGAACTCGATGACAACACCAGGGCTACACTGTTCTATACCACCGGGACCACCGGTCTCCCCAAGGGAGTTCATTTTTCACACAAGCAGGTAATGCTGCATGTCCTGAGTGAAACCATCATGACCGGAAGTTTTCACTCAATGGGACGTTTCCAATCCAACGACGTGTACATGCCAATTACGCCCATGTTTCATGTTCATGCCTGGGGGTTTCCTTACGCAGCGACAATGCTGGGAGTGAAACAGGTATACCCCGGAAAGTACGAACCGGAACTACTTCTGCAACTCATCCGCGACGAAGGCGTCACCTTTTCTCACTGCGTCCCCACGGTGCTGCGGATGATACTGTCGCACCCGCTGGCAGACAAAATCGATCTCAAGGGATGGAAGGTCGTTATAGGAGGTTCCATTTTCCCCGTCGCTCTGGCCGAACAGGCCCTTTCAAAAGGAGTTGAGGCCTACGACGGCTATGGCATGTCTGAAACCTGCCCGCTGATCTGCGTCAGCAACCTGAAACCGCACATGATGGACTGGGACAACGACCAAAAGGCCGAAGTTGCTTCAAGAACCGGTCTTCCCATGCCGCTCTGCGATCTCCGCATCGTCGATGCCGACGGCAACTTTCTTCCCCACGACGGCGTAACCAGGGGCGAACTCGTCGCCCGAACGCCCTGGACCACCGAGTCCTACTGGGACGAACCCGCCATGACCGAGGAACTGTGGCGGGACGGCTGGCTTCACACAAAGGACGTGGCCGTCATCGACAAGGACGGCTATATCAGGGTAGTTGACCGCCTGAAGGACGTTATTAAAACAGGCGGTGAATGGGTTTCGTCGCTCGACCTGGAAAATTGCACTACTCAGCACGAAGCCGTGTCTGAAGCGGCCGCCGTGGGAATTCCCGACGAGAAGTGGGGAGAACGACCTGTTATCATGGCGACGCTGAAGAGAGAATACCAGGGAAAGATCACTCCGGAGGACCTGAAAATATTTTTAAAATCGTTCATTGCAAAAGGAGTTATTCCAAAGTACGGCATGCCCGACCGGGTTGAACTGGTAGACACCATACCCAAGACAAGCGTGGGCAAATACAACAAGATCGAAATCAGGCGCATCCTCGGAGCGGCCTGATCTTCCAGGTCCCGGGGCGATCTGTCAGCCGTCCCGGGACCGGTTCGTCTCACCCTCCCCTGTAGAACCGGTCATCTATATTCAGACTGGCTCTCGGCTTGACGGCCACCAGATCCCGCAGCACCGGTTTCAGCAGCCTGTGAATCAGAGAAAGCAGCGTTATGCCGACAATGACGCCCAGAACGACCCTTGTCGAGCAGCCCGCTATTACGACTCCCAGTGCCGTTCCCGCCGCCGGGGGGTGCTCCGTATTCGTCAGTGTCATGGTGAACATCGCCGCCCCGACGGCCAGCGCGTACACCGCATCCTGGGCCAGAGGAGTTTCCTGTGGAAAAAAAGAAAAAAAGGCTCCGAAAGTGAGACCGACCAGGTGCCCGCCGATGACGTTTCTCATGGACGCCGTGATACTGCCGGGCATTGCGAAAACGGTAAAAGCGGTCGCCGCGAGGGATGCCGCGACCGCCAGGTTATGGCGGTGAAGCGTCACCAGCACAACGAAGACGCTCGCTGAGGCAAGCAGACTTTGAAAAACGTAGCTCGGCCAGTGGGGTCCGAACCGGACATCGAAGGCCCTGCCGAATCGAGGCATTTTCACAATACTCCTCCCGGTGATCAAGCTCGAAAAAAAACAGCCCGCGAGGACATCGAACGCCCCTCGAAACGGCGGAACTGTTTTTACTTTCAAAAAATCCCCGGGCAGTCCGACCACGGGGCTTCTTTGCCAACGGTTCATACCGGCAACCGCACGAAGTTGTCAAGGTCCGTTGAAAAAAGAAGGCTTTTTGTCGGGCCGGAAAGTAAAATAAAAAAGCGTGAAAATATTTTATCAACCCCCTTGACATTTCGTTTTTCATGCAATAGATAAATCTAACTTTGTAAAGTCAATATAAATATTTTAGCGGAAGGATGACGGAATCACGTGAAACTCACTCTCAGCCAGCTCACTCCCCATGAAACATGTACCGTGTCGGAGATCCGGGGTGGACAAGGGCTCGTAAACCGCCTGTACGCTCTGGGAATTCGTCCGGGGAAGAAAATCACCAAGGTAAGTTCTCTCTTTTCCAACGGGCCGGTTACCATTCTCGTGGACAGGGCGCAGGTCGCCATCGGACGCGGAATGGCAGGCAAAATCATTGTAACTTCCGAGGATCATTGATAATGCGCATTCTCCTGATGGGCAACCCGAACGTGGGTAAAAGCGTTGTTTTTTCACGTCTTACCGGTGTTCGTGTTGTTTCGGCAAATTATTCCGGTACCACGGTTGAATATTCAATGGGAAACATGAAGCTCGGCGATAAAATCGCCCAGATTGTAGATGTTCCCGGTACTTATACACTGGACCCCACCAGTGAGGCGGAAGAAATCGCTCTCAAAATGCTGGGAACGGGAGACCTGGTTATCAACGTGGTAGACGCAACGAATCTCGAGCGTAACCTGTACCTCACGCTGCAGCTTCTTGAACGGGACATTCCCGTTATCATCGCACTGAACCTCTGGGATGATACAACCCATCAGGGTATCGATATTCAGGTCGACAAGCTGCAGGAACTGCTTCACGTCCCCGTGGTGCCCACGTCGGGCATAAACGGACAGGGCATAAAGGAACTGGTTGACCGAATGTCCGAGGCACGGTCCCCCCTTCTCCCTCCCCTGGATCGTGACACGCGCTGGGTTTCCGTGGGCAACATCGTCAGCTCGGTACAGCGGCTTTCACATCGGCACCATCGGTGGTTTGAACGACTCGAGGACGCGAGCGTCAGACCTTTTTCCGGCATAATCATCGCCGCCGCCATCCTTGCCCTGTCGTTCATTGTCATTCGTTTTATCGGTGAATCTCTTATCGGTTATGTTTTCGATCCCCTCTTCGAGACACTCTGGATGCCGGTTTTGACCGGGCTCAGTTCTTTTCTGGGCGGTGAAGGCTTTTGGCACAACATTATCGTGGGAAAGCTCATGGACGGCGGCATCAGCTTTACCGAGTCGTTCGGCGTCCTCAGCAGTGGTCTTTATGTCCCCTTTGCCATGGTCCTGCCTTATATTATCGCCTTTTACCTGATACTCGGCATCCTGGAGGACGTGGGATACCTCCCCCGCCTGGCCGTATTGCTCGATACCACCATGCATCGTTTCGGCCTTCACGGTTTCGCGATTATTCCGACCCTGCTGGGCCTCGGCTGCAATGTGCCCGCCATTCTGGCAACCCGTGTTCTTGAAAGCCGCCGTGAACGATTCATAGCCGCCACGCTGGTAGCCATCGCCGTCCCCTGCGCATCGGCGCAGGCAATGATTTTCGGCCTGGTAGGGGCATTCGGGACCGAGTATGTCCTTATGGTCTACGGCACGCTTCTGGTCGTGTGGGTGATCATCGGCCTCATACTCAACCGGGTTATGAAGGGGTTGAGCCCCGAGCTTCTTATGGAGATTCCGCCGTACCGCTTCCCTCCCGTACGGACCGTCCTTCAGAAACTGAACATGCGCGTGCAGGGGTTTCTCCGTGAAGCGGTGCCTATCATCCTGCTGGCCATAATCGTTGTCAACATGCTCTTTTTTATCGGGGTTTTCGATGCCGCGGCGCGTTTTGCCGCAC
>JAGYOR010000009.1 GCA_018399535.1 Deltaproteobacteria bacterium
GAACGAACCAGATTCAGTCCCTTGACCTGGTGGGCAGGAAACTGGGACAGAACAAGGGAGCCAACTTCATGAATCTTATGGCGGATATTGCCGGGACCATGGATGAAGCCGACGGAATAGAGGAGCTGAAAGAATCGGTAAGTAAACTGCGGGAAGCCCACGAAGCGATAGGGGAGATCCCCGGGGTATTCGTCGAATTTGCCAGTGCCGGCAACCCGGTTGTCATGCTTCAGAACGCGGAGCCGTTTCTGGCTCTCATGGGCGATCTTATGAGCGGCTGGTTGCTCATTCAGGGAGCTGCCATCGCCTTGAAGAAACTCGATGCACTGTATTCCGAAGCAGGAGCTGACACGGAAGAAAAGCAGAAAAAACTCGCCGAAGAAAACGCGGACGTGGCTTTCTACCGTGGAAAAGTCGCATCGGCCAGGTTTTTTGCCACGGAAATTCTTTCCACGGTCAAGGCGCGTTGCGCCGTGATCAAGAAGGGAGAAACAACTGCTTTTGACGTAAATGATGAATCTTTTGCATGCTAGGAGCAGGCAATCTCGGTGGAAGGAGAGATTCGAAACAGGAAGCGTGACCGCTCCGGAGCGGGGAACAGGGCAGGATGTTGAATAGATGGTGTCCGCCGGCGCGGTTCATGGTTGATTTCCTTGGCCGACAGAAAAAAGTGCTCAAAAAATAAAAAAACGGAGGTAGGGTTATGAAGGAATGCGTTGTTGTTGACGGTATCAGAACCGCTAATGTACGTGCGCACAAGGAGAAGGGCTGGTTCAGGAATTTGCGGCCCGATGAATACCTGATCAAGATCTATGAAGAACTCTTCAAGCGGAATTCCAAGATAGACCCCGAACAGGTGGATGCCGTCTTCTGCGGTACGGCGAACCAGTCAGGCATGCAGAATGACATAGCCAGACTCGCCTGGCTTGCCGGCGGTTTTCCGGAATCCGTACCGACGAACGGTATCGGCCAGCAGTGTCCCTCGGGAATGTCGGCCACGGAGCACGCGGCCAGGGCCATCATGTGCGGCGAAGGCGACATCTTCATCGCTTCCGGCGCGGAAGACATGCAGAAGGTCCCCATGTCCTTCGCGATTGATTTTCCTCCCCGGTTGATGGAACGGTACAAATTCGAGGATATTCCCATGGGTGCGACCGCCGAAAAGGTGGCCGAGCTTTACAATGTAAAACGGGAAGACATGGAACTCATGGCCTACTGGAGCCACAAGAAGGCAGCGGCCGCGCGTGATGCCGGTAAATTCGCAAACGAAATTATTCCTGTCGAAGGCCACAAGGAAGACGGGACGCCGTTCATGGTCGACCGTGACCAGTGGATCAGGGAAGAAATTTCGCTCGAGCAGATGGCTGCCATGAAATCGCCTTTCAAGGAAAACGGCGTGGTGTCGGCGGCCGTTTCCTCGCCACTGACGGCAGGGGCATGCGCGTTGCTGCTCATGAGCCGCGAAAAGGCCGATGAACTCGGATACGACTACCACATCAAGTACGCGGGCGGCGCCATGGCCGGTTGCGATCCCACGGTCATGGGCATCGGTCCTCTGTATGCCGCCCAAAAGCTTCTGAAACTGACCGGAAAAACCGTCAAAGACATCGACGTATGGGAACTCAACGAGGCCTTCGGCAGCCAGTCGCTGGCAGTTCTTCGTGAACTGGGTATCGCCGAAAACGCGCCCTTTGACAACGTCAATGTATGGGGCGGCGCGCTGGCGCTGGGTCATCCTCTGGGAGAGTCGGGCGCCCGTATTATCGTGACGTTGAACAACATCATGAAAACGGATTACAAGGACGCCAAGTACGGCGTTGCCATGCTGTGCGGCGGTTTCGGAAACGCCAATGCCTCGCTGTGGGAGAAAGTTGAAAAGTAGCGGAGGGAAAAGGGCGACAGGGAGGAAGTAATTCCTCCCTGCGCCTCTTTCAGTTTACAATACAGGCAGGAAAGGCAGGGATAGTTATGAGTAATTTGCTTGTCAATACTCGAGATCAACGCTTTGTGCTCTACGAGCAGATCGGCGTCGAGAAATTGTTCGCGTATCCGAAATACGCCGATTTTTCCATAGACATGGTCGACATGGTGCTCAACGAGGCGGAAAAGTTCGCCGTCGAAGAGATCATGCCGACTTACGAAACGGCCGACAAGGAAGACCCGGCCGTTTTCAAGGACGGCGACGGTCACGCGCCGAAATGTTTCCACGAGCCATTCAAAAAGATTCGTGAAGCAGGATGGTTCGCTCCCACTTTCCCCGTCGAGTATGGCGGACAGGGAATGCCCAGGACGCTTCACTCGAGCATCAGCGAGATGTTCGGAGCGGCCAACTACGCATTCATGATGTACGTGGGTCTCACGGTGGGTGCAGCCGGCCTTATCCTTGAATACGGGACGGAAGAACAGATCAATAAGTACGTATACAAGATGTGCGAAGGCATCTGGGCGGGTACCATGTGTCTCACCGAGCCGGGCGCCGGAAGTGATGTCGGTGCATCGCGGGCTTCCGCAAAAAGACTGCCGGACGGCACTTACAGCATCACGGGAACGAAGTGCTTCATTTCTTCGGGGGATCATGATTTGACGGAAAACATCGTTCATCCCGTCCTGGCCCGGATCGAGGGTGATCCTCCCGGAACCAAAGGCATATCCATTTTTATTGTTCCCAAGTACCGGGTCAATGACGACGGCAGCCTGGGCGAGTTCAACGACGTGGTCACGGGCAACCTCGAACACAAGATGGGTATCAAGGGTTCCGCCACGGCGACGCTCAACTTCGGTGAGAACGGCAATTGTATAGGCGAACTGCTCGGCGAAGAACGCCAGGGCATGAAAATTATGTTCAAGATGATGAACGAGGCACGTCTCGGTACGGGCATGCAGGGCCTCGATCACGGTTCCGCCGCGCTCGAACACTCCATTCAGTACAGCAAGGAACGTATTCAAAGCAGGAACATGCTGTCCGGTTCACCCGAGGGTGTTCCCATCATCAACCATCCTGATATCCGCCGTTCGCTGATGTGGATGAAATCCCACGTGGAAGGCATGCGTTCCATGAACTACTGGACGGGCTATTGCATCGACATGTCGGAGATCGCGGAAACGGAAGAGGAACGGGAACGGTGGAAGGGATTTGTCGATATCACCACTCCCGTTATCAAGGCGTATTGTTCCGACAAGGGCGTGGAGATCTGTGGTCTTGCCATGGATGTTTACGGCGGATACGGTTACTGCCAGGAATATCCTGTGGAGCAGTACATGCGCGACGCGAAGATCGCTACTATTTACGAAGGCACAAACACCATTCAGGCGCTCGACCTTGTTTTCCGAAAACTGGCACAACGCAAGGGCCAGGACGCCATGAACCTCTTCAGCGAGATGAACGCGACGGTCGAGCAGTGCAAGGCAATCGACGCCCTCAAGGGATCGGCCGAGTTTTACGCGCAGTCAGTCAACGCCCTGGGCGATATGTTCATGCAGATCGGCACCTGGCTGAAGGACGGTGAATTTGTTCTTCCTCTGACAAACGTCAGGGTTTTCCTCATGATCATGGGCGACGTTGTTACCGGCTGGAGACTGATGGACGCCGCGGTGATCGCGTCAAGGAAACTGGACGAGCTCTTTAAGGAAGCCGGTGCTGATACGCCGGAAAAACAGATTGAGCTTGGGAAAAACGACACCGATGTCGCATTTTACATGGGCAAGGTGGCGTCGGCGAAATACTTCGCCGCCAATATCCTGACGACGGTTGAAGCGCGTTGCAAGGCCCTCAAGGTGGGCGACAAAACACCCACGGAGATTATAGATGAATCCTTTACCATATGATGAGGGATCTCAATTGAAGCCTTAAGTGTGAGGGAGCGGGGGATTCGCCGGAATGCCCCGCTCCTTTTTGCATGGCGTCACGGCCGGAGGATGAAATTCGTGAGAATAGGCTTCGTGCAATATAATCCCCGTTTCGGGGAAGTGGATCACAACATCGAGACAGTTCTCGATCTGATCGGGTCGGTCAGGGCTGATCTTCTGGTGCTGCCGGAACTGTGCATGACCGGGTATCTTATAACCTCCCGCGATGAAATTGCCGATCTCGCCGAAGAGATACCCGGAGGGAAAACCACGGAGGTCCTGTGCAGAACGGCGCGTGAACGATCATGCCACATCGTGGCCGGCCTTGCCGAGCGATCGGGCGACAATCTGTACAACTCCGCCGTTCTGGTCGGTCCCGGCGGCTACATAGGGCATTACCGCAAGCTGCATCTCTTCTTCGAAGAGAAGTTGTGGTTCACCCCCGGCGACGGCGACCTGCCTGTTTTTGACCTGGGCACGGCCCGAGTGGGGATCATGATCTGCTTCGACTGGATTTTTCCGGAGGTCATGCGGTCGCTCGCCCTGAAGGGCGCCCGGGTGGTATGCCATCCGGCCAACCTGGTGTTGCCTTTCTGCCAGGACGCCATGAAGACCCGGTGTCTCGAAAACCGCGTGTTCGCTGTTACGGCAAATCGTACCGGCGTCGAAAAGCGAGACGGCAAGGTCTTGTCCTACACCGGCATGAGCCAGATTACGGGACCGGGAGGAGAAATCATTCATCGCTGCGGCGGCGAAGACGAGAGGGCCCTCGTCGTGGAGATCGATCCTGCTCGGGCCGATAACAAGGCCATTAACGAGTACAACGATCTTTTCCGCGACCGGCGGCCGGAATATTACGCGATGCTCTCAAAAAAGAGATTAAATGAGAATGCTTGAACCAGCCCAACCCGATGGATGATGCCCTGAATATGAGCCATACATCTTTTCCCGGAAGCAGGCCGAGTTGCCGCGCGTCCTGGCGGGGAATGCGGCGGGAAGGGGGAATGTTTCCCGCGATGACCTCCACTGTAATAACGTCGTGGGGAGCGTGACTGAGTAAATCGATCAGCCGCCGAATATCTTTTGACCCTGTCCGTTGTGACGGCCAGGCGGAGAGTGTTGTGTGTTGTGGCCTGCCATGCATGAGCTGATTATTTTCTGTCAAGAGCGCTGGTGAAAGAAAAAAGAGCGACAGGTTTTGGAAATTACACCCTGTCGCTCGAAGGATGCCGGACGTGATGGAAAGCCTTTTGACTGTCAACGCTTCTCCAGGTAGGACGGTTCTCCGTGAACTCTGCCGCCATCGACGACGATGGTGGCGCCCGTGGTGTAACTGCCCGCGTCGGAGGCGAGAAAAAGAACGGCTCCCGTGATTTCCTCCGGTTCGCCCAGGCGCATGAGCGGAATCTGGGAAATCGCCGCTTCGCCCACTTCCGGATTTTTCCAGAGGGCTTCGCTGAGACGTGTCTTGATGATGCCCGGGGCGACGGCGTTGACCCGGATATTGAACTGTCCCCATTCCTTTGCCATGACCTCGGTGAGCATGATTACTCCCGCCTTGGTGACGCAGTAGGATCCAAGCTCTCCTGCGCGAAGCCCTCCGATTGAAGAAGTGTTAATAATACTGCCGCCGCCCTGTTTCTTCATCACCTTCGCCACGAACTGGCTGAGAAAGAAAAGGCCTTTCAGGTTCACGTTGAATGTGATGTCCCAGGTCTTCTCATCCTGCTCCATAAGGGGTCCATAATAGGGGTTGGTGCCGGCGTTGTTCATCAGAATGTCGATACGGCCGAACCTTTCCACAACCTGGTCGACAAGAGCCTTTGAATCTTCGATCTTTGCCATGTGTGAGGCTATTGCCGCTCCCCTGACGCCCCTGGCTTTGATTTCCTCGGCCACCGGTTCCAGGTCGGCGATTTTCCTGCTGCTTACGATCACCTCGGCGCCCGCATCGGCCATAGCCAGGGCGCAGGCCCTCCCGATTCCTCGGCTTCCGCCGGTAACGAGGGCGACTTTGCCTTCCAGGGAAAATTGTGATGTGTTCATGAGAATTCCGTCCTTTCTCGTATAATTATCTGCGTTTCCCGGCGGTAACCATACTCGTGGAGTTGCCCCGGCCGCAATGATTTTTGCTGTCGGCTGCTCCGGCGGGTATTCTGAATAGTGTTCACGAGACAATCAATGCATGGGAATGATTTCGTAATTATCCTGGTAAAAGCTGTTATCCGTTTGAACAATAATTTTTTTTCCGTATTTCTGTTCCAGCTTGTCCAGGAGTTTCTGCTGGTCCTCCTGGAGCAGTTTCGCCACGTCGGGATGAAGCAGTACGCAGATGGAGTGGGCCATGTTTCGAATCAGGTGCCGTTCGAGCTCCCGCAAAATCTCATAATATACCGTCGCTTTCGACTTGACGATGCCTCGTCCGCCGCAATAAGGGCATGATTCGCACATGATTTTCGACAGGCTTCGCCGACGGCGCTGGCGGGTCATTTCGATGAGGCCCAGTTCCGAAATCTTGTGGATGCTCGTTTTGCTGCGATCCTTCTGCAGCTCCGCCGCAAGGGCGTTATAAACGAGTTCCCGGTTCCCCTCGATTTCCATGTCGATAAAATCGATAATAATAATGCCGCCGATATTCCTGACCCGGAGCTGGTGAGCGATCTCCTTGACCGCTTCAAGGTTCGTCTTCAATATCGTGTCCTCAAGGTTCCGTTTTCCAACGTATTTTCCCGTATTCACGTCGATAGAGCAGAGGGCTTCTGTTTCTTCGATGACGATGAAACCGCCGGATTTGAGCCATACTTTTTTGTTAAAGAGTTTTTCAACATCAACCTCGATACCGAAATGGTCGAATATCGGTTCCCGCTCCTCGTAGAGTTCCAGGTTATAGGACACGTTCGGCATGAGGTACTGCATGAATTCGTTCGCTTTTTCAAATTCGACGCTCGAATCAACAACGATGCGGT
The DNA here is from genome assembly GCA_018399535.1 of Deltaproteobacteria bacterium. Lineage (GTDB taxonomy): Bacteria > Desulfobacterota > Syntrophia > Syntrophales > UBA2210 > MLS-D. The sequence goes on from JAGYOR010000009.1 coordinate 6,813, forward strand.
CCATGTCCTCCGTGTACAGGTCGCGTATGGCCCGAAGCGTTATGCTCAGTTCCTTGTGCACCAGGCCCGGCACGCCGACCCCGGACTGCTTGTCCTTGATGGTTCCCCAGAGCCTCATCAGGTAATCCACGTCTTTTTCGATTTCATCCCGGCACCGGCCCTCGCTGACGGTCCGGGCGATGAAACCAAAATCGGGTGGACATATCTCTTCGATTATGGTGCGAAGACGCTCCCGTTCTGTCTCATCGGTAATCTTTCGTGATATGCCGATATGGTGGGCGGACGGCATGGCGACCAGGTTCCTGCCGGGGAGTGACACGTGTGTGGTAACGCGCGCGCCCTTGGAACCGAGCGGTTCTTTCGATGCCTGGACGAGCAGTTCCTGGCCTTCCTGCAGGATGTCTTCGATTGAATGATTCATGGTTTGCCCGTCCGTACCGTTAATGCCCGGGTCATCGCCGTTGTCGATGTTGATTCCCGATGTAAAGTCGATGCCGCGCCCGTCATAGAAGGCATCGGCTACGTACAGAAAGGCGGTTCTGTCAAGACCCACGTCCACGAAAGCTGCCTGCATCCCGGGGAGAACGCGGACAACCTTGCCCATATAGATGTTTCCGGCAATCGAACGTTCATCCCATCGCTCCACGTAAAGATTCGTCAGCGTCCCGTTGTCGACGATGGCGATCCTCGTTTCATACTCGTTGCAGTTGAAGATCATTTCTTTCGCCATACTGCGTTCACCCGCCTGTCATGAGCGTTTGTTTTTTTACAACGCGAACGGTCCGTGCCTCTTCGTCTTGCATTCCCATCACTTCCGTGAGGATTTCCTGGGGTTTTACTCCCCCCTGCGCGGTAAAGAGAAAAACGCCCCGCAGGATGCAACGTTCATCGTCATAGACCAGCGATTCCACCAGGGGGCGGAGATCTCTCGTTTGAGTCGTTCCCCTTCTGGCCCGTTCGATAATGAAGGATTCGGCATTCAGGAATGATTTAACGCGCCGCTCATAGCCGGCTTTTCTCTCATTACTGTCGCGTCTGTCAAGCTGCATTTCATAGACGAATCCGATGATCTGTTTCGACAGTGCACGGTACTCCGCTTGAGTGTCGTTCATGGAAATAATTTCCAGGCCCGCCGGAAGATGACGATTAACAACGTCGACCAGGCGCCGGACACATTCTTTGCCGGGCGGCCTGATCCAGATGTCGGCAAATTCCGATTCGCTTTCAATTCCCAGGGGGGTGGCGCACGGGAAAGATATTTTCGGGTTCGGGTGAAACCCCCGTGAATAGTCGAATCGCAGGCCGCTTCTTGCGATCGCTCGAATAAGCGCCGATGCCGTGTCCAGATGAGAGAGGAAACGGGCCTTTCCCGCCTTCCGGTAGTGGAGACGCAGTCGAAGAGGCGTCCACGGTTCTTTGCGGGGAGGTTTTTCGGCCTCGGCGACGCTGTTTCCCGCGATGGTGGCTGTCTGCGCGGAGCGCAGCTCGAGCCCGTCCCGGCAGGCGCCGCAGCCGTAGCAGCCGGCGGTCCGGCAGTCTTCCGTAGTCATTGACGTTGCGGCCTTATCCCGTTCCCGCAGGAGAAAATTTTTGTCGACTCCGGCGTCAACGTATGACCAGGGCAGATCGGCTTCCACCGCGCGGTTCTCCAGGTACGGGTACGGATTGAATCCGGTTTCCCTGAAAGCCTGTTCCCAGAGCTCGAAATGAAACAGGTCGCTCCAGCCGTCAAATCGTGCGCCGAGCCGGTAAACCCGTTCTATGACATCGGCCACGCGCCGGTCGCCCCGCGCGATGACTCCTTCGAGAAAACTCATGTGCCGGTCATGCCACTTCACCTTCAGGTTCCGGTGGCGGAGAGTGTCCTTGAAGTAGCGCTGTCGTTCTTCCGTTTCATCGGGACTGATCTGACGCTCCCACTGGAAAGGCGTATGAGGTTTGGGAATGAAGGTGGAAAGACTCGCCGTTACCTGGTGCCGGTTGCCCCCCGTCCGCAGTACCTTGTACACGAGATCCGTGATGCCTTCCAGGTCTTCCCTGCGCTCCCCCGGGAGGCCGATCATGAAATATAATTTTATTGATTTCCATCCGGCTTCGAAAACGATCCTGGCTGTGTCCAGAAGGTCTTCCTCCCGGTTGCCCTTGTTGATTGCGTCGCGCAGCCGTTGTGTTCCGGCTTCCGGCGCCAGGGTGAAGCTTGTTTTCCGCACACGCTTTATCTGTTCTATGATCGGCGACGTCAGGGTTTCCGTTCGAAGTGAAGGAAGGGCGAGCGCCACGTGATGCTCGGCGTTCCGGTTCATGAGTTCCGTCATAAGCGGTCCGATGCAGGAGTAGTCGCCCGCGCTGAGCGCCAGGAGCGATATCTCGTCATACCCGGTTGCCTCAAGAATCCGGTCCGCTTTTTCCACGATTTGTCCTGGATCCCTTTCACGGTAGGGACGCCACACCATGCCGGCCTGGCAAAAGCGGCACCCGCGGGTGCAGCCCCGGGCGATTTCCAGAATGATCCTGTCGTGAATGGTCCTTATCAGGGGAACGACGGGGGTTTCAGGGAAAAAGGCGTTGTCGATATCGGCGACAGTCCGCTTCTTCACGGGATGATTCATTCCGTGAACAGACGGTACATACAGTCCATCCAGTTCGGCGAGCCTTTCAAGAATCGCCGACCGTGTTTTCCCGGATCGCTTTGCCTCCGCGACAGCGACGGCGATTTCGACGATTACCTCCTCGCCTTCGCCGATAACGAACGCGTCAAAAAAAGGAACCGTCGGTTCCGGATTAAAGGTACAGGGACCGCCGACAATCACGACAGGATGTTCCTGCCTGCGATCGCTTCCACGAAGCGGTATTCGTCCCAGCTCGAGCATGCACAGGACGTTGGTGGTGGAAAGTTCATACTGCAGTGAAAATCCCACTACATCGAAGCGGTTCAGAGGGATGCCCGATTCAAGTGACGAGAGAGGAATATTTCTTTCGCGAAGAAGGCCTTCCATGTCGGGCCAGGGAGCGTAAACCCGCTCGGCCCGCCAATTAGGCAGGCGGTTCAGAATCCCATAGAGAATCTGGAGGCCTGTGTGCGACATGCCCACTTCATACACGTCGGGAAAGGCAAGGGCGAAAGAAAAAGCGGCGTCGCCGCTTTCCTTGTAAACGACGTTGGTCTCTCCGCCGGTATAGCGGGCCGGTTTTTGAACCAGGGGAAGGACCGCTTCGAGATCGCTGTTACGCATTGGAGGCCGTTTCAAGTTGTTTCACCATTTCGCGTGCGGCATCCGCCGCCTCTCGAAGCTCCGCCGCTTCGTCGTCGTCCAGCGACAGCTCGCAGACCTCTTCGATTCCGCCGGCTCCCACGATCACCGGTACGCCGATATGAATATTACGAATACCGTATTGGCCGTCGAGGTAAGCCGCAGCCGACATCATGCGCCGTGTGTCGCCCAGGACCGCTTCCACCATGGCTGTAACCGCCGCAGAGGGGGCGTGCCAGGCACTGCCCGATTTGAGCAGGTTGACGATTTCAGCCCCTCCCTGCCTGGTCTTCTCAACGATGAGCCGGAAGTCTTCTTGCGAAAGAATGGTGCTGACGGGCGTGCCTTTGACCGTCGTACGGCTTGCCAGGGGAACCATGGTTTCCCCGTGACTTCCTAATACCAGTGTTTCAATATCCCGCGGGGAAACGTTCAGGGCGCGGGACAGAAAATATTTGAACCGTGCCTCGTCGAGCACGCCGCCCATGCCGAATACGCGTTCCGGCGGAAACCCCGATTGTTTCCAGGCGACATGAGTCATCACGTCCAGGGGGTTCGTGACGACGATCATGACCGCGTCCGGCGCGAAACGGGCGATGTTTCGAGTAACCGACGTGATAACGTCGGCGTTTTTTCGTGCCAGGTCCTCCCGGGTCATGCCGGGCGACCTCGGGAACCCCGCGGTAACGACGACAATGGAGGAATCTTTTATTTCGCTGAAATCATTGGTTCCTTCGATGCGCGCGTCGAAGCCTTCAACCGCGGCGGACTGGGCTATGTCCAGTGCCTTGCCCTGTGGGATGCCTTCCGCCACATCGACCAGGACGACATCGGCCATGTTTTTTTCAACGATTCTCTGGCCCACCATTGCTCCCACAAAACCGGCGCCTATAACGGCGACCTTGCTTTTCATGATTGCAACCTCTTTCTTTTTATAATTTTTCCACCGCCTGAAAAACAGCGATTGTCCTTGAGACGGCCGGTTTATCACCGCCCTGTTTATCCGGTTTCGGCGGTTATTTTACTCTTCTCAGCCGGTACCGGTGGGGGCGTTTCTTTACATCATCGAGTTTTGAACGAACGAAGCGTGACGGAAATCCCGGTTTTCCAAGATAGGGAATCGAATCGCTCTTGAAATTATTAAGCAGTTCAGCGAAAACAGAATCCCGTTCATCATTTCGCACGAATGTACGCTCGTTAACGGCGGTGAAATTCACGGGGTCGCCGAATACCGTTTTGACAAGGTCGAAGTCTTCACTCGAGTCGAAATACTCGATTCTGAGCGGTACGGGAACGACAATTTCCACCGCTACCCTGGTCGTATCCGCTGCGACGGGATGAGACCGGTCCCTTACCTGGACAAGCAGATCGTTGGCAAGCCTGATTTCTTCGATTACTTTCATAACAACTGTACGACGCCTTTCATGAAAACCACACTTTTTGCCGGGACAGACCGTGGTGTATATACCGAGAAGGCTTCCGGGGCAAGTCCATTGTTTTTTGATTGTTCCCGGAACAGCGGTCCCGCCTTTTCCCCTTGACCGTCGTTGATCGTCCCGGTATATAGGCGATCCCTGCCGCGGGCAGAGTCGGAACTGATGAAAGGAGACGTTCCTGTTCGGTCATGGCGCGTGAAATTTATGACGATATTTTTTTGATAGACCTCGATCAGCCGCGCCGGGGGTTCAAAAAGTTCATAAGCAGCTGGCTGGTGCGTCGTGAAGGGACAACGATGCTCATCGACCCCGGCCCCTCGTCGACCATTCAGCACCTGGAAGAGGAACTGGACGCCCTTGCCGTCAAGAAAATCGATTTTGTCCTCATCACCCATATTCACATAGATCACGTTGGGGGGCTGGGCCACCTGCTGGAGAGACATCCGGAAACCCGGGTGGTTTGCAAACCTTCCAGCGTCAGGCACCTGACCGATCCATCGAAACTTGCAGCCGCTTCGCGGGAAGCTCTGGGGGATGTGGCCGACCTGTACGGAAATATCAAGCCCAGTCCCGGGACGGCGTTTCTTGACAAGCACGAGGCGGAACGGGTCGGAATATTCGAGACAGTTGAAACGCCGGGGCATGCTTCACATCACCGGTGTTACCGGGTGGAGGACATTCTGTTTGTCGGAGAGGCGGCGGGAGTCCTGTATCCTCACGAAACCGGTCCGTATCTGCGTCTCGCGTCGCCGGCCCCCTTTTTCTACGACGTGTACCGATCGTCGCTCCTGAAAGCGGCGGCGATTGATGTTTCTCATCTCTGCTTCGCGCATTACGGGTTCTGCGACAGCCCGGCCCGTCTCTTTGACGCCGCCCTGAACCAGCTCGATCTCTGGGTTTCACTGGTGGAAAAACGGATGAACACCGGTGGAAGTGATGAGCTGTTCGAAGACATTGTTTTCGAGGATGTGCTAAGGCAGGATCCGGCCATGACGCTTTATCGAAAATTGCCCGGCGATGTGCAGGAGCGGGAACGGTTTTTTGCCGTCAAGAGCATTCGCGGTATTCGCGGATGGATCATGAAAAACGGCACGGTCAGGCGATGACGTCCATGAGCGCGTGTTTCGTTTCGTCTTCCGCGCGCACCGTCGCGATCACGGCTTCATACGCGTGGAGCGTTGTGATAAGCCGGGCGCATTCTTCGTGAAGATTCACGTTTGAAGATCCGGTCTCCGTCTCGACCGTCCGGTCGGGATATGCGCGGGCCCTTTCCCCGCTGTTTCCTTCTATGGACACTGTCACGCCGCCGGCACGGGCCTCGTGAAAAAGAACGCGGTTTTTCTCAAAACCGTCGGTACAGGCGTTGGCGGTGTTGTGGGCGATTACATTCATTGCGACGCCGAGGGCACTGAGTGCGGTCGCAGGTACCGAAGACATAGAACCGCGTCTCCTTCCACGCTTATTCTGATACTAGTATCGACCGATGGATAAAAAAACTTGACAGGCATCGTCCGTCGGTTTGTTGATCCCGGCGGCGATTTTACAGCAGGTCTTCTCTGCTCATATCGACGGCGCGGTCGATTTCTTTCTGCAGAGGAGCGGGAAGGCCGGGAATATCAACACTGAGGAATCCCCTGACAATTGTGGCTGTCGCTTCGTCCTCCGTCAGGCCGCGCGACATGAGATAAAAAATTTCTTCCTGTGCGATTTTTCCCACCGCGGCTTCATGAGACATTTCGACGCCGTCGACCTTTCCCACGAGTTCCGGAATGGCGTGGATCATGCCCTGGTTGAGAATCAAACCGCGGCATTCGAGATGACCCCGCGCGCCCGGTACTTCTCCCACGAGATCGCCACGGGCCAAAATGTTTCCCCCGTTGGAAATAGCCCTGGAAATGATTTCGGCGCGTGTATCCTCCGCCTTCAGGTCTATGCCGCCTCCCGCGTCCAGCTCCCCGCCGGGGCTTCCCACGAGAAGGCTGTAGAAACGTGCCACGGCGCCCTTGCCGACCAGCGAGGTTCGGGGATACGTCTGCAGCGATTTGACCGGCTTCATGCAGATATAGTTGTTGAGAAACAGGCCGCCTTCTTCAACGATGCCCGCTGAACGGGGCCGGACGGCGACGTCCTCCGCCCAGTGATGAATCATGGTGAAACTCAGTTTGGCGTTTTTCTTGACGTAAAATTCTGAGATGCCCACGTGGATGCCGCTGGACACGTGCGCGGCGGTCGCGCATCCCGTAATGACGTGGAGTTCCGATCCTTCTTCGGCGATAATGATGTTGTGTACGTTCTGGCTGAACCCGTCCTTTTCGAGATACATGCAGGCCTGGGCCGGGAAGGTGATCCTGGCGCCTGGAAGGGCCCTGATAAGGTACCCGTTGTGAAGATCCAGGCGGGCCCTGGCGGTATACTTATCGGTGTCAACGTCTATCAGCTTCCAGTAATAATCGGCGAGCCAGTCAAATTTTTCCAGAGCTTCCCGAATGGGAACAATCTCGAGTCCTTCTTGCAGAGACGCAGTGAAGACCGGAACACCGTCCTTCTGAATATAAGAACCAGAACGTTCTCCGGTGTCGCTTTCTATGCCGGCGAGGAGCATGCGCTCCTTGTCCCCGTCAGACAGGCGTGCGAGATCGCTGATCGCTTCATGAGGGGGGGACTCAATAGTGTATGAGTCCAGGTCTATATCGGGCCCGAGGTCGGCCGCTTTTTGCCGCGCCGAGCGGGCCTTGTCGTCTAGGTCTCGGATCCGCATCGCACACACTCCTCGTAGCCCACGGATTTTATCTGCTTGAATATTTCGACTGGATTGCTTTTGCAGGCCAGTACGCCGTCATAGAGAACTTGTCCCTGGTCGGCCGTCACGTAGTCCAGTATAAACCCCGTGTGGGTAATAACCAGTCCCATGCGTGATCTGGCTTTTTTAATCTCTTTGACTGATTTGTCTTTTGTCGGTGTGTTATCCCGTTCAAGCAGTTCGTTAATCATATTACCGATCAGGACGATATTTTCGAGGTCGACGCCCGATTCGGGTTCGTCGAAGAGCAACAGGTCCGGTTTTTGTGCCATGAGCTGCAGCAGCTCCGACCGTTTGATTTCGCCCCCGGAAAATCCCACGTTAATATCCCGGTCAAGAAAACTGTTCATGTTGATTCTTCCGGCCAGGGAGTCGACATCGGCGCCGTCGCCGGCGCATATTTCAACCATGTGCCTGGTTTTCAGACCCTTGATGCTGGGCGGTCTCTGGTAGGACATGCCGATACCCAGGCGGGCGCGTTCATCAATCGGCATGTTGGTGATATCTTCGCCCTTGAAGTATATTTTCCCGTACGTAACCCGGTACTGGGGATACCCCATAATGGTCATGATCAGCGAGGTTTTCCCGGAACCATTGGGTCCGAAGAGAATATGAGTTTCTCCCGGCCGGATTTCCAGGTCGATGTGCTTCAACAACTCCTTGTCGCCCATCATGACTTGAAGGTCTTCTATGACAAGCATGAACCAGTTCCTTGAAAGGCGGCCACACTGTCACCGCCGGTTTTTTCATTCATATTGTTGTCTTGCGCCCCGCCGTTTCGACGGGGCGCATCATACGTTGCCATCCGGTAAAGTCAAGTATTTTTCGTCTTCATGCCGGATCGGTGGACCGTATCGGGTCCACCGACCATAATATTTTTTTGCACACCGACAATGCGGTTTAGCGGGGCCGCTTGTCGACGATTTTCCCCAGTTTTATGCCGAGCCAGTCTTTCAGTTGCTGGGCGCCCGCGGATTCTTTGATGATGAAGTCTGTTTCAGCCGACTGGCCGGAAAGCATCGCCGTGGCGCGGGCGGTATAAACACCGGGCGGTACCGGAGGTTTTGTGAGGACCACAAATTGGTTGTAACTGCCGTCCTCGTCATAACTGCCGCTTATATTGGCACGAAGAATTCCCGTTACTTTGGCCAGCGGACTGGCGACTGTCCGGAATGTTCCATCGGCTTCAACGGTGTCGTTCGCAAGGGCCGCGTCCGTGTCCCCGGGTCCGATAAGAGATATGAACACCGAGTCTTCCGGTTTAAATCCCGATCCTTCAAAAACGATGTCCGTTCCCGCAACATTGGCTACGCCGAGGCGTATGGAAGCAGGGTTGACAATAAGCTGGGGATCGGTAATGTCGGGATTGAGCTGCATGGGCGTCGTTGAACAACCGGAGAGAAACAAACTTCCCGCGAGAGCGACAATACCCGTTGCGACCAGTACCTTCGAGAAAGATTTCATACGCCTGCCAGACATGGTGCCCCTCCTTTTTTTAAAAGTTTATGCTGCCTTCAGAGTATGATGAACCTGCCATGAAATAGAAAATCAGCGGATCCGGCAGGGCATCCCTGTTCACGAAGGACCATTTCAGGCCGGTGGTGATCATTTTTTTCAGTCCCGGCAGAAACAGGTCCTCCCGCCAGCAGTGCCGGCGGGAAACTTGTTGCGTAAGCGTAACGACACGCCCCCGCCCCATGTGCCATTCAGCAACCATTATGCCACGTTGCTGCCTCCGAAAAATAATTAAAGACGTGAATACAGCGTAAATATTTAAATCACGCCCGGTTTCGTTTGTCAATGTCATTTCAGTATGTTGCCGACGCCGTGCCCGTTTCCCCGCGTTACCGCTGCTTCAGCGGAGACCCTTCGAGGAAGCGGGACTGCAGGCGTTGCATTCCCCGTATCCACCGGTCATAATCGGCCGCCTTGCGTTGCATGTAGGTTTTCACCTCGGGATGAGGAAGAATGAGGAACGTTTCTTCCCGGAGTCCCTGTATTACCACGTCAGCAAGTTCCTCCGGTTCCATGAGGCCGTCAACGGCTGCCACGCCGCCCCCTTCATGTTGCTGCGTCATGTTCGAACGCACTGCCTGGGGACAAAGGGCGAACGTTTGAATGCCCTGGCCGCCGTACGTGATGGCTATGTTTTCCGCAAGGCCGACCGCCGCGTGTTTCGTCACCGAATAGGGAGCCGATCCGATCTGACTGAGCAACCCGGCGGCTGATGCGGTTATCATCAGCGCTCCGCCGCCCCGTTCGATCATGCGTGGAACCAGCGCACGTCCCACGTATACGTGTGCCATGACATTGATTTCCCAGATTTTCTGCCATTCGTCATTGGGAACCTCCACGCCGCCGATGGCAATGATGCCGGCATTGGAGCAGAAGAGATCTATCGGTCCTATTTCACTTTCAGTCCGCTCGATCAGGTCGATGACGTCCTGTTCGTTGCGTACATCGCAACGCGCGGCAACGCCCCTGATTTCACTGGCGACGGCGCGTGCTCCCTCTTCATCGACATCGGCGGCAATAACGGATTTCGCCCCTTCCGCCGCGAACCTTCTGCAAAGGGCCTGCCCTATGCCGCTTGCGCCGCCCGTAACGACGACGATTTTTCCCGTAATGTCCATAGTGAAACCTCCTGAACTCTGAATGGGCGGTTTTTCTGAATATGAGTCACCGCGCGGTTTTTACGAAAAAGGTTATTTCATTAAAAGTGGTAAAATGCAACCGTTTGAACTCCCCGACCGGATTATGATGTGCCTTTTTTTACAGTATGCCGGTCGTCAAAATCGGCGGCGACCGCGGCGAATGGCGGAAAAACATTGCAATAGGAGCTCATGATGTTTAAGATTTTTTCCTTGAATACACCGGCCGTGACTGCCGGGACAGGCGTTTCCCCGATGCCGGTTCAACGGCGTGCGGCAAAAAACCGTCCGATGAGGGAGATATCGAATCGATGAAAATTCTGTATTACGATTGCTTCGCCGGCATAAGCGGAGACATGAATCTGGGCGCCATGATTGACCTGGGCGTCGACCCGGCCTTTCTTGTCGAGTCGCTGCGCGCCCTCGATATTTCCGGATACGAACTGGCGATATCTCGACAGTCGCGCCGGGGAATCACGGGAACGAAGGTCGATGTCGTTCTTTCGGAGCATGACGGTGCGGGACACGGCCATCACGAACGGAAACTCGACGATATCAGAAAAATCCTGACAGCCGCCGCCCTGTCGGACGGAGTCCGCCAACGAAGCCTCCGCATGTTCGAGACCATCGCCCGGGCGGAGTCGAAGGTACACGGCATCGATATCAACGCCGTTCATTTTCACGAGGTCGGCGCCGTCGACGCGATCGTCGATATCGTGGGCGCAGCGCTCTGTTTTGAATATCTCGGGGTTGACCGAGTGGTTGCGTCATCCGTGGAACTGGGCGGCGGATTCGTCAATTGCGCTCATGGAACGTTGCCGGTACCGGCTCCCGCCACCGTCGAGATACTGAAGGGCGTTCCGGTCAGGACGGGAGGGGCGCCTCATGAAATGACAACGCCTACCGGTGCGGCCGTTCTGGTTTCACTGGCCGATACGTTCAGCGACAGCATGTCCTTTCGCCTTCTGGACGTTGGGTACGGTATCGGGACACGCGACACGGAAATTCCCAATGTGCTGAGAGTGATGCTGGGCGAAGACAGTGAGGATCGTTCCGCCGCCGGTCGCGAGTCGGGAGAGGTGTGGCTGGTGGAATGCAACATCGATGACATGAACCCCGAGTTGTACGAACACGTTCTCGACAGGCTTTTTGAAGAAGGGGCGCGCGATGCCTTTATGACGCCGATTGTCATGAAAAAATCACGACCCGCGGTCGTACTTTCCGTGTTGTGCGACACAGATCAGCTGGCCGGCGTCGAGGAAATCGTGCTCACGGAAACGACGACCCTCGGTCTCAGGAAACAGCGTTTGTCCCGGACGACGCTTCGTCGGGACGCCGACTCTGTCATGACGGATTACGGAGAGGTCAGGATCAAAAGGACGTTCCGTGGGAACGAGCTTGTCACGTGGAAGCCCGAATACGAAGATTGCCGGAACATCGCCCGCGAAAAAGGAGTGAGCATTCAGGACGTGTACGGCGCTGTCGAACGAGCGTTTGCGCAGCGGGACGACGGGACGGAGCAATCGAAATAGAAGGGAGCCTTCATGCCAGGTGATCTTGCGGCACTCAAGCGGCGGTTGAAAGAACTCGGATCATGCGTGGTCGCCTTTTCCGGAGGGACGGACAGCGCCTTCCTGCTCGACTGCGCCAGGGAGGTGCTGGGGGACAGGGTATCCGCAGTAACCGTTTTCGCGCCTTACACGTTGAAGCGCGATATCAGGCGGGCCGGCAGTATCGCCGAGGCGTTGCGGGTGCCGCACCTGAATGTTGATATCCCCCTTCCGGATGCTCTCCGGTATAATCCCCGAAATCGATGCTATATCTGCAAGAACGAGATGTTTACCCTGGTCAGGAAGGAAGCGTCCAGGGTGGGTGCCGGGCATGTGCTGGACGGGACCGTTGCCGACGACGATGAAGCGCTGCGTCCCGGCATGAAAGCACTCAAAGAACAGGAAATCCTGAGTCCGCTTTACGAATGCGGTTTTTCGAAGGCGGATGTCATTGATCAGTTGAATGAACGGGGCAGGGAAGCCTGGATACATTCCCCCGATTCATGTCTCCTGACGCGTCTGCCGTTCGGCAGGGAAGTAATCGCGGAGGAACTTGCCCGGATCGAGATGGCGGAAGAATATCTCCTGTCCGGTGGCGTCGACCCGGTGAGAGTCAGAAGCGACGGGACAACGGCCCGCATCGAGGCGGGGCGGGACTGCAGGCGATTGTTCTTTTCGGAGGAACGGATGAATGAAATAGCGGCGCAGCTGAAAAAATTCGGATTCCGGCACGTGTCCCTCGATCTCGAGGGCTACCGGTCCGGCGGCGTGGACGACTGAAGGGGGCGCCGGTGAAAGACGACCTGGAAGAGATTCTTCGCGACGTACGGAACGGAATACTTGATGTCGACGACGCCGTCGCACGCATTCGCGAACGTGATTATAAAGATCTGGGTTTCGCGAAAATCGACAATCAGCGCCCGGCCCGGCAGGGTCGACCGGAAGTGGTATTCTGCGAGGGGAAAACCGTCGTCCAGGTCCGGGAGATCGTGCGGCACATGCTGACGCGCGATACGAATATAATGGCCACGCGCGCCACGGCCGAAATGTATGAAGCGGTGGCCGCCCTGTGCGGCGATGCGCGGTTCAACGAAACCGCCCGGATCATAACGATACGGCGCGGCCGGCAGGACACAGTTAATACGCGTATCGCCGTGGTTACCGCCGGAACGTCCGATCTTCCCGTCGCCGAGGAAGCGGCGGTGATAGCCGAAATGCTGGGAAACCCGGTCGACCGGGTGGTGGACGTGGGCGTCGCCGGCATACACCGGCTCTTCGGCGCCCTTGGCATCATCCGTCGCGCCAGGGTCGTCATCGTCGTGGCCGGAATGGAGGGAGCGTTGCCGAGCGTCGTGGGAGGACTCGTTGACAAGCCGGTCATCGCCGTTCCCACCAGTGTCGGTTACGGCGCAAGCTTCGGCGGGCTGGCGGCGCTCCTGGGTATGCTCAACAGCTGCGCCGGCGGCGTGGCCGTCGTTAATATCGACAACGGTTACGGCGCAGCCTGCGTGGCAAGCGCCATAAACCACCTTGCCTAGACGGATCGGGGCCGTCGTGTCGGTCCTACGGATGGTCAGCTTCCGTTCCGCGGCAGCCGAAAGACTGTTAAAATTATGTAGAGGGAGAGGAACACCATGCAGGATTATCGTTCGACGTTCTGGGGTCTTAAACTGGAAACGGTCAAAAAGGAACTGGAGACCAACAGATTCGAGGCTTTTGTAGCGGAAACAGAGGAAGACGCCCGATCACTGGTGCTGGAGAGCATCATTCCCGCGTTGAACGCCGGAAGTGTCGCCTGGGGCGGTTCGACGACCGTCCGGGAAGTCGGACTTTACGAACCGTTGAAAGAAGAGCGCTTCGGTCTTCAGGTCAACGATACCTATGATCGAAGTATCCCCCGGGAAGAACTGGCCGAACGCCGCCGCCGGGCGCTTCTCGCCGACCTTTTCATCACCGGAACGAATGCTGTCACGGAAACAGGCGTACTCGTCAACCTCGACATGATCGGCAACCGCGTGGCGGCAATCACCTTCGGTCCCCGGTGGGTGATCATACTGGTCGGCCGAAACAAAATCGTTCCCGACGTCGACGAGGCCATGGAACGAGTCAGGAATTACGCGGCCCCGGCGAACGCGATGAAGCTCGGAATGGACACTCCCTGCGTGAAAACGGCCGTATGCAGCGATTGCGACAGCCCGGCCAGGATCTGCAACAGTTGGACCATTACGGAAAAATCCTTTCCCGCCGGGCGGATCAAGGTCGTTCTTATAAACCGGGATCTCGGCTTATAGCGGCGTCACGCGGCGACGCTTTTTACAAAGCCGGAGCGGCCGACAAGACCGTGCCGATTAGTGATGTTTCCGTCGGCCGTCATTCGGCGTCCGGAGTAAGTCCCGTGGCGACGATTTCTATGTCGAACACCAGAGTGTGACCCGACAGGGGATGATTGGCATCCATGGTGACCGAATCATCGGTGACTTTTTCCACGACGGCGGGAAGTTGATTGCCCGACTGGTCTGTCAATGTGAGTTGTAGTCCCTGTTCCAGCTCGATGTGGTCCGGTACGCGGTCCCGGGGGATACTGAAAACGAGTTCGTCACTGTGCTCTCCGTAACCCTCGTCAGGAGGAACGGTTACCTGCTTTTTCCCCCCTTCGGTCATTCCGATGACGGCTTCGTCAAACCCGCGAATAAGTTGACCCTGCCCCACTGTAAATGTAAGCGGAGCCCTTCCTTCCGAAGTGTCGAAGACGGTTCCGTCCTCGTATTTGCCGGTGTAGTTGACGCTGATCGTGTCTCCTGTTTTAATCGGTTCGGACATAGTGTTGTACTCCTTTCGTTGTTTCGCTGCTCCGGAACTTCGAGGAAGCACGAAGCGAATAAAAAAAGACCATCGAACTTTGCAGAGCACGATGGCCTTTGTTGCACTACAAAATTGAAAATCAGCCGAATTCCCGGTTACGGGAACGCCCGGTTTTCTTTCTTTCTAGAACAGGTACTTTTTGAATGTCAAGGGGTATCGAACCCCTTGATACGCCTTCGATATCAACCCGGGAAGGGGGCGTACGATCCGGTGAACATTCCCTCTTCGGAATCGTTCCCGGACGTCCCGTATTCTTCCGCCGGGGGACCGGTTTTACTTGACAGCTTCTTTCAGTGTTTTGCCCGGAACGAACCGGGGAACCCGGGACGCTGGTATGTTGATGGACGCGCCCGTCTGGGGATTCCGGCCGGTACGCGCTGACCGTTCGGCTACTTTAAACGTGCCGAACCCGACGAGGGACACGGAATCACCTTTTTCCAGGGCTGCCGTGACGGTTGACAATACACAGTCGACGACTTCCTGTGCTTTTGCCTTCGTTCCTGTAATTTCAGCTACTTCGTTGATGAGATCCGCCTTGTTCATAATAATGTTTTCCTTTCCGCCGAGCCTTCCATAGAGAAGCGCCGGTACGTGTGTATTTCCGCGGGGGAGCCGCAGCTTTACCGCGAAGAATCCATGTTTGTGTCGTGCCTCCCGGGCTGAAACACGAGTGGGGGAGTATAGGGGCGGAAAAGCCCAAAGTCAAAACTTTATTTGAGCATCGCGGGTTCATCGATTTCAGGACCGGAAAAAGCAGGCGGCGCGGAGGAAGCAGAACTGTCTTTTACCAGCGCGTTTATTTGGTCCGCTATATCATTGATATCCTCGATGCCCTTGCTTTGCGTCGACGAGGAACGGGCGATTTCATCGATTAGCTCGATAGCACGGCTGACGTTATCGAATACCCTGGCAAATGAGTCGTCGGTGCGCAATGCGAGGTCCGATCCCTGGCTGATCCTGCTTATCATGTCTTCTATGCGTTCCGACGTTATTTTCGCTGCTTCGGCAGAACGAGCGGCCAGGTTTCTCACCTCTTCCGCCACCACGGCGAATCCCGTTCCCGCGTCGCCGGCCCGCGCGGCCTCGACCGCCGCGTTCAGAGCGAGCAGGTTGGTCTGAAAGGCGATTTCATCGATGGTTTTAATTATATTCGACGTTTCTTCACCGGTACGGGAAATGTCGGTCATGCGTGAAACAAGCTCCTTCATCGATTTGTTCGTTTCCTCCACTACCTTTCCCGTTTCACCTATCAGGATGTTGGCGTTTGTTGCGCTTTCCGCCGACTTGCCGGTTAATTCGGCCATTCCTTTTACTACTTTTCCGACAAGATGTTCCGTGTTTTCACTGACCCGCGCGAAGATCGACTCGAGTTTTTCAGCCAGGGAGTCGGATTTTCTTCGCAATGCTTCCTGCTCACCTTGCGCCCTTATGTGTGCTTCAGCGGCGGCCTTGTGGGCCGTGAGCGCCTTTTTCAGTCCACGGTCGCCGAAACTCAGGGCGATAACCATGGTCAGGAAAGGGCCGATGATATTGGCGAGCTGGTTGCCGGCAACCTGGGATTCGGTCAGTTCGACCAGGGGAAGCGAGTACCCGGTGTAATGAATGAGCGTGAACAACAGTATCTCCAGCAACATGAAAACCGACCAGAAGATAAAACTGCGAAACCCGATAAACGTCACGGCAAAAACCGGGATCACCATGTTCCAGGTGAGAGACGATGAATGAATGCCGCCGGTTATGGCCGGCAGAATGGAAAAATGCCACGCCAGGGCGGCGATGACAAAATTACCCATAATTTTTAATGATCTCGATGCTTTTAAAATAAAAGGCCCGATACAGGCAACCACGATCATTACAGTGAAAATACTCACCGCGAGAGACGTTTGCCCGGCATGGTACCACTTGATGACGTTGGGAATAAAAAAGAGGGGGGATAATTGCGTGAAGCAGGTCAACTGGAACGTGCGACGGTACTCATCTTCATCATCACGGATTTCCGCGGGAATGAAGAAATCAATATATGCTTTTACCATAAACGGCCCCCTCCCTTTACGAGTTGTTCCTGTTATTTGGCCGCCCGGGATGAAATAGGCCCAGTGTTTTTCTCTCTATATCGGCATATTTCTCAGAATATTTAGGGGCAAAACGCAACGGTGGAAAGGTTTTTTGTGATTTCGGAAGAATTCTTGCCATAATGGACTCGACGTTTTATAGGACACGGCGGGAACGCCTCCCGAAGAGCCCGACACGGGAAACGTGTCGTTTGCTTCGGGACAGGACAGGATGTTCAGCATGCATTGGAAAGGAGCGGATTCAATGCCCAAAAAAGTATTGGCGAGATGCAGCCGCTGCACCGTGCCGGAAGAGGAGCGAAGTTGCGTCAATTCAAAAGGCAGGGGAGCGCCCGGCTGCCCGACGCTGATGCGAAAGAATGTCACCAGGGAGGCGAACAGGGAATACGCGATTGGCGACATCAGGGAATTTGCGAGGCAGGCATCGATACAGGAATCGTCATGTTATGCGGGAAGGGAACAAAAACCGTACGTACTCCATCCTACGAAAACCCGCATTCAGGAAATCTGCGAGTTCGCACAGCGCATGGGTTACAACCGACTCGGACTGGCGTACTGTGTCGGCCTCGCGCTGGAAGCCCTGCTCGTTGACCGAGTCCTGAGCGCCCAGGGATTCGAAGTCGTATCAGTATGTTGCAAGGTCGGATCGGTGCCGAAAGAAACCATCGGTATTGCCGATGACGAGAAAATAAGCATAGGTGATTACGAATCCATGTGCAATCCCATCGGGCAGGCGAAAATCCTGAACGACGCCGGGACCCACTTCAATATCGCCCTGGGTTTGTGCGTGGGTCACGATTCGCTCTTTTTCAAGTACGCGGACGCCCCGACCACGGTTCTCGCAGCGAAAGACCGCGTCCTGGGGCATAATCCCCTCGGAGCGCTGTACACGTCACGGAGTTATTACGAGCGGTTGCTCAGGAAAGGATTCTGACACGGGAATCGCCCTGTTGAACGCTCGGCGGTAATCGACAACGGTGGCGGCGTACACTATTTTCACCGGGTTCCGGGATACGGGAAACAGGTTGCTCAGGTCATGTTCAATAATTCGCGTATTTCCTGCTCCATGCTCCGGGTCCGCTTTTCCCCTTCTTCGATGGTTTCGGCGGCACGGTGGAATTCGAGCAGTCCCAGGTAATCGAGGCGGGGTGTTATGGTGAGATCGGGCGGTTCCCCCACCATGCGGCTTCTCGTGACCCGGTCCTGCATGATATCCAGGGAACGGGCCAGGACGTCGAAGATGCCGGGTTTATCGTCATCCTCGTCATCGGTTTCTTCGCTCCTGACCTGTGAAAGGAGTGAGGTAAAGCCGCTTTTCAGCCGGCCGGTGAAGGCGGGCGGTTTCTCGGGATCACCGCTTTCGTCCGCCGCCCGTTTCCGTGCGCGTTGCGCCTGCCCGTATCTTCCCGAAAGCCCGGCGTTGAGATTGACGGCGATAACCACGTCGGCGCCCATGACGCGGCACAGCGATACAGGAACGGGATTGATCAGGCCGCCGTCGACGAGCCAGCGGTCGTTCAGCCTGACGGGCGTGAAGATGCCGGGCATGGAAATGGACGCCCGGATACCGTGAATAAGGGATCCCGAACGAAGCCATACTTCACGGCCTCGTTCCAGGTCTGTGGCGACGGCCGCGAAAGGAAGAGGAAGCGATTCTATGTCGGGATTGCCCAGGTGCTTTTCGAAAAAGTCCATCAGGCGGTCGCCCGAGATGAGGCCGCCGCTCGCAAGCGTGACGTCAAAATAGCTTATGACGTCTATTTTTTTCAGCTTGAGGAGCCAGGATTCGAGCTCGTCCAGGCCGCCGGCGGCATAGACACCCCCCACCAGCGCCCCGATGGAACAGCCGCAAACAATGTCGGGTTTGATCCCCCATTCACTGAGCACGCGGATCACCCCGATGTGAGACCATCCGCGGGCCGAACCGCTTCCAAGCGCCAGGCCGATTTTGGGCGTTGTCATGTGTTGGTGTTTCACTCCCCGACCCTCACGGTTTACCTGCCGCGACGTGCGGTTCCGCGGCCGTTGCGAAAGTTCCGCGCGTACGACAGAAACAGAATGGAGGGCGATGTGGGATTCGAACCCACGACCTTTGGCTCCGGAGGCCAACGCTCTATCCAACTGAGCTAATCGCCCTGGGGAAATGGTTGCGACATTCCGGTCGTCCCGATCGGCGAGCCGGATTCGGACCACCAATTACTACGGCTTTCGATTATATTCAACCGTTTTGTTGCCGCGCCGGGCGCCGCCGGGGCAACTCCAGCTCGGACAGAATCTTGAGAACGTGGCTGCTCCGGTTCATACTGCAGAAATGAAGGCCCACGGCGTCGTTTCTGACGAGGTCGGCCCCCTGCCTGACGGCGAATTCCACACCATACTTTTCCGCTTCTTCAGGCCGGTCCGACGCCTTTTCCAGTTTGTCGAGAAGGGACGAGGGGATCTTCGAGTTGCTCAACTCCGTAATTTTTGGAATTTGCTTCGTATTGAAAATGGGGAATATTCCCGGAATGACGGGTACATTTATGCCGGCTTTCAACGCGCGGTCGCGGAACCGGTAGAACGCGTCGTTCTCAAAGAAAACCTGCGTGATGATAAATTCACCGCCGGCATCGACTTTTCTTTTCAGGTTTTCCATGTCTGCTTCAGCCGACGGGGCTTCTATATGGACCTCGGGATACCCGGCCACGCCGATGCAGAAATCGCCCTGTGACCTGATGAAGTTTACAAGTTCATTCGCGAAGCCGAAACCGCCTGACGTTTTGATGAAAGTTCCCGTATTTGCCGGCGGGTCGCCCCTGAGCGCAAGAATGTTTTCCAGATTGTTGCGCTTGAATTCTTCAAGAATATCAGCGATATCAGCCGACGTTGCCTGAACGCAGGTGAGATGCGCCAGTGTTTCAACGCCCAGGGCGTTTTTTATTTTCGAGGCGATCTCCACGGTGGTGTCCCTGGTACCGCCCCCGGCGCCGTAGGTTACGGAAATGAAATCGGGATGCACGGTCTCCAGTTCTTCGATTGTTTTATAAAGATTGTCTATATTTCCGTCCCTTTTTGGAGGAAATACTTCGAAAGAAAGGCTGAAACGGTCCGACGCGAGTATGTCACTGATTTTCATATTTCTGCTCCTTGCACCGGCACCAGTACATGGCACCTGAGCGTAATATTGTCAAACCATTTTTCGAAAAGCATTGTAATATCGGAGTAAAGCTGTTACACTCGCTCCTCAAAAACAGGTAGACAGCGCATGAAAAGAATTACCCGTCTCCTGCTCACCGTTCTGCCATTCTGTTTTCTCGTTCACGCGGCGAATGCCTCCGCGCTTACCGGTATTCTTAATATCCGTTACTGGACGGCCCCCGATAATACGAGAATCGTTGTGGATACCGACACCGAGGCGCGTTACTCCATTCAGGAAGAGGAGGGGAAGTACGTAATAGAAATCCCCGACTCGCGGCCGTCGTCGGGGTTGCAGATGGAATACCAGCTTGATGCCCCCGCGGTGAGCCGGGTGCTGGTTGTTCCTCTTCCGGGAGACACGACCCGCGTTGAAGTGATGCTCTCGACGAAGGTATCGCCCACCGTTTTCAAGCTCGGAAAAATTCTCGATAAACCGCACCGGATCGTGATTGACGTAACTCAGCCAGAAGTGGAACAACGTGAAACGGACGAGCGGATACGGATCGGCAGGGAGGAAGAGAAAAAAATTATTGTCCTCGATCCGGGTCACGGCGGTGAAGATCCGGGAGCCGTCGGTCGTCTCGGAACAAAGGAGAAGGATATTGTTCTGAAAATCGCCCGGGAAACGCGCGATCTGCTCGTCGATCGGGGGTACCAGGTGTTTCTTACCCGGGACGGCGATTATTACGTTAACCTCATGCGGAGGGGGGAAATCGCCCGCCAGTATAACGCAGATCTCTTCATAAGCATTCATGCCGACGCGGCGCCGGTGCGGTCTGCGCGGGGGTCCTCCGTTTATTGCCTTTCGACAATCGGAGCCAGCAACGAGGCGGCGCGGCTGCTGGCGGCGAGCCAGAATCTTTCCGACATACTGGGCGGTGATCCCGGCAACGGTAACAATGGTGAAACCGATCCCGTCATACTTAATATGCTGCAGACGGAATCCCTCAACCAGTCCCGATCATTCGGCGCCGTGTCGCTGGACATGCTCGGGCGTGTCAATGACCTGAA
The DNA here is from genome assembly GCA_018399535.1 of Deltaproteobacteria bacterium. GTDB lineage: Bacteria > Desulfobacterota > Syntrophia > Syntrophales > UBA2210 > MLS-D. The sequence goes on from JAGYOR010000009.1 coordinate 27,623, forward strand.
ATTCACCAAGATCCAGGGGGCGCCATTCAGGGTATTGAAGCTTCCCGATATAACTTCCATCCTGATCGAAACGGCCTATTTGTCGAATCCCCGGGAAGAGCTGCTGCTCAGGAGCAGCTCCTTTCAAAGAGATGTCTCCTGGGCCATTGCCGCGGCTGTTACGGAATACCTGCCGACCCGCAAGGCCATTGCTTTCCGGGAGAAGGACGATTGTTACAAACCGGGGGCGAGGTCGCTGGTAACGACCGGGAAGGAAACAGTCTACACGGTCAGGCGGGGAGACTGCCTGGAGCGGATTGCCGCGAATCACGGCATTACCGTGCGCGCGCTGATGGAAACAAACAATTTTCGTTCAAAAAACCGGATCTACGCCGGGCAGAAAATTCGCATTCCCGGGTTCTCGTCACCGGCCGACAAACATTCGCCGGCTCCCGCTGTCTATACTGTCGAAGCGGGTGACACTCTTGAACAGGTTGCACGCCGCTACGGTGTTTCCATGGCGGATCTGGCACGGGTTAACAGCATTCAGTCCCGTGACCGGATTTACGTGGGCCAGAAGCTGCATCTCAAGGAGCCGCCCGCCCCGGATGCCGTAAAGGAACCTGCCGTGCACGTAGTTTCACGGGGCGACACGCTCGAAGGCATATCCCACCGTTACGGCGTTTCCGTGAACGAGCTGATAGGGCTCAACAACATCCGTTCCCGCGACAGGATCTATGTCGGACAGCGTCTGGTCCTTGCCGAAGCGCCGCCGGCCGAGCCGCAGGCGTCAGAATCGCCGGCGTCCCAGGTGCACGTTGTCAATCGGGGCGATACCCTGGAACAGATCGCCCGGCGCTACGGTGTGCCGATGGAAGATCTGCTGCGTTTCAACGATATACCTTCGCGCGACCGGATTTACGTGGGGCAGGAACTTGATCTTAAGGACACAGAAAGTGATTCTTCACGGGAACCGGCTGTGCACGTGGTCGCCCGCGGCGACACGCTGGAAGGTATATCACGGCGTTACGACGTTTCCATGAAGAAGCTGACCCGGCTCAACAATATTTCTTCGCGTAACATGATTTACGTCGGCCAGCGCCTGGTTCTCGCGGAGCAGCCGCCGGAGCCTTCGATGTCCCGGGTGCACGTTGTCTGCCGGGGCGACACGCTGGAGAAGATTGCCCGGTGCTACGGCATTACCGTTGACGACATGCTTCACGCCAACGAATTGCAGTCCGCCCACCTGATCCGGGTGGGACAGAAGCTCCGTGTTCCGATCCGTGACGCGGACTCAGGGCCCGCTGCCGGACCGGTGAACGAAACATACATTGTAAGCCGGGGCGACACGCTGGAAGGAATCGCAAAACGGTTCGATACTTCGGTGGAGTCACTGATGACGGCCAACGACCTCAATTCGCGTAATCGCATACTCGTGGGTCAGCGTCTTACCATCAACCGCTGACGAACGTGTCGCAACTCTTTTCCCGGGCGGTGATCCCCCGATCGATGTTTTATCTTTTTCCCCAAAATCCGCGATTGATTTTCTGTATCAGTATGCAACGTCACAGTATGAAACATCACAGTATACAACGTCACAGTATGAAAAGTCGAAGGATATAAAAGAGATGGTGCAGACGCCCGGCCTTCGACAGGGCCTGTCCCGAGCCCTTGATTTAACCCGGTCATCCTGAGCTCCTGATGTACCCCGGTCATCCTGAGACCCTTATTTACCCCGGTCATCCTGAGCCCTGTCGAAGGATAGACCGGGCAAGAAGGAGCCAGACAATAAACGTTCCACTTTTAAGATGGAACGGGTTATGGGTGATTCAGCTTGTTTTGTCATTACAGCACCCTTGATGGTTCGGTCTTCATTATAGTACCCGTAAGGGTGTATCCGGAAATCTTTAAAAACACTGGATACCGGCCTACGCCGGTATGACGACATTACTGATTTCGTAAGATTCTTCAAAGGTCTCACAGTATGAAACGTCGAAGGATATAAAAGAGATGGTGCAAACGCCCGGCCTTCGACAGGGCCTGTCCCGAGCCCTTGATTTAACCCGGTCATCCTGAGCTCGTCGAAGGATAGACCGGGCATCCCGAGCCTCACGGTATAACCCCTACACCGGTCATCCTGAGCCCTTCGACGGAGCTCAGGAGAAACCCTTGTCGAAGGATAGACCGGGCAAGAAGGAGCCGGACAATAAACGTTCCAGTTTCGCGGCGGAACGGGTTATGGGTGATTCAGCTTGTTTTGTCATTACAGCACCCTTGATGGTTCGTCTGAATGTGCATCGGGCAGCAAGCCGTGCCGAATCAACGGGGTGTTGAACTGTCTGTACCATGAACAGGCTAAACCGATCGCGGGTTTTGGGTTTCCCATACCCATTGACAGGGCGTAGAGGTTTTGATAGTTAGCGTACGAAATAAAAATGGATTAAAAATCATGAACGAACTGGACGATTGCATTCTTTTTCTTCTGGCCAAGGCATATCAGCGGGTGTACGGAAATTTCAAAAAACGTCTTCAACCGTACGGACTGACGCCGGTGCAGCATCTCGTACTATTGTCCCTGTCTCTCGACGAAGGCATTTCCCCGGGGGAACTCGGTCGTCGGTTGATTCTCGACAACGCCACGTTGTCGGGCATTCTCGACCGGCTTGTGGATAGCGGATGGATCGTAAAACAATCGTCAAACGAGGACAAACGGTCGCTGAAACTCTTTCTGACAGGAAAGGGGCGGGATGGAATCGAGGTGCTGCAACGGGAAAGTGACGACGCCAACAGCCGGGTGCTCGATATTTTCGGAATGGAAGAAAGAATTCTGCTTAAGCGGTTTTTAAAGGATTTGCAGCAATAACGGACAGGTTGATTGAATAGTTAGTATGCAAAACATGGAGGGAAACGGGCCGGCGGGTGACCCCGCGCTTTCCATGACTGGCGTTAATCGCCGCAGGTGGCGGGAAGGGCTGTTAACCCGAACGTAAGAAGCAGGAATCGCGCCCGTTGTTCGAAGACACCAACGACGCAGAATCGCGTGAAAGGAGTAGATCATGAGCCAATTGGAACATGTACTATCACCCCTCAAGGTAAAGTCCCTGACCCTTCAAAACAGGGTGGTCATGCCTCCCATGGGAACGAACCTGGGCAACAGTGACGGCACGGTCAGTGAGAACAATATCGCCTATATGAGGCGCCGCGCCGCGGGAGAACCGGGACTGATCATAACCGAAATAACGGCGATTCATGAAGGCGGGATAGTCGGTCCCAAGCAGATAGGCGCGTACGACGACCGGTTTATACCGGGACTTGCCCGGTTGGCGTCGACGGTTCACGAGAAGGGCGGCAAGATAGCCCTGCAACTTCATCATGCCGGACGGGAGAGCATGTATCTTCTGAGCCAGGGGAAGGCGGTCGGACCTTCCGCCGTGCCCAGTATTGTATTCCGGGGAACGCCGCGGGCGATGACCCTGGATGAGATAAAGGAAGTCATCGCCTCGTTCGGTTCGGCGGCCCGCCGCGCCCGGGAAGCCGGGTACGACGCCGTGGAAATACATTGTGCGCACGGCTACCTTTTAACACAGTTTCTCTCGGCGCTCGCGAACGAACGTACAGACGAATACGGCGGTACAACGCTGAAAGAGCGATCGCGGTTTGCGATGGAAGTGATCCAGGCGGCCCGGCGTGAAGTCGGTTCGGATTTTCCTGTGTCGGTGAGAATATCCGCGGAGGAATTCATCAAGGGCGGCTACAGTGCCGATGACATGCAGACGATTCTTCCGGACATGGTAAAAGCGGGCGCCGACATCATTCACGCTTCATTTGGAACACATGGCAGTCCGGCGGGCATTACTCAGGCGCCGGCGGAATACGAGCCGGGATTCAACGCCTGGCTGGCGAGAAAAGTGAAGGACGTGGTCGATGTTCCCGTTATCGCAGTGGGACGTTTCAACGACCCGGCGCAGGCGGACGAGGTGATCGGGCGGGGCGACGCGGACCTGGTCGCATTCGGTCGCCAGTTCCTGGCGGATCCCGATTTTCTGATAAAGGCCCGGGAGGGTCGTTCGGAGGATATCTGCCGGTGTATAGCCTGTAACCAGGGATGTATCGAGCGTGAAATTCTGGGCGAGGGTGATATTCGTTGCGCCATCAACCCTGAAACCGGCCAGGAAACCATCTACCCGACGCGGCCGGCGGAACATCCGAAAAACGTCTGGGTGGTGGGATCGGGCCCTGCTGGTCTTACGGCCGCTTCCGAAGCGCATCGTCTCGGTCACCGGGTCACGCTTTTTGAACGGAATGCCGAGGCAGGCGGCCAGATACGCTACGCTTCCAGGCCGCCTCACAAGGAAATTTACGGCGAGTGGATTGATTGGCTCGCCGGGCAGGTGGAAAAGGCCGGTGTAGATTTCAAGAAACAGACGGAGGTTACCGGTGAGATGCTTCGAGAGGGGAAACCGGACTTCGTCGTTCTGGCGACGGGAGGAGAGCCGGTCATGCCGACCATTCCCGGTATCGAGCGTCCCTGTGTCACCGACGCCTGGCATGTTCTGGACGGCAGGGTCAAGCCCGAGGGGCGGGTGCTCGTCATCGGCGGCGGATTGATAGGCATGGAGACAGCCGATTTCCTGAGTGAGCGCGGACTGGAAGTAACACTGGCGGAAATGCTGAAGCGTTCACCGGTCCTGAAGATCACCTCCCACGGCTACATGCTGCACAAACGGCTTCGCGACAGGAACTGCCGGTTGCTCTTCAGCGCCGAGGTGGTGTCCATCGGCGACGGATCCGTCGAGATTGCGATGGCTGGAGAGAAATCCACGCTCTCGCCCATCGATCACGTGGTGATTGCCGTTGGATTGCGTCCCAGGAACGAACTGAAGAAAACACTCGATGATCTCGGCATTTCCTGCGCCCTGGTGGGAGATGCCCTGGATCCGAGAAGAATTATCGAGGCTGTCGAAGAAGGCGCCGGAGCGATCTGGGAAATCTCGCGGTAAGTTACAAGTTACGAAAACATACAGGTTGGAGGATAAATAATGTTTAAGACGCGAATGACGGAACTGTTTGGAATCGAAAAACCCATCATGCTGGCGGGCATGAACTGGATCACGGAACCGAAACTGGTATCGGCTGTATGTAACGCCGGGGGGCTCGGCGTTCTCGCCGTTGCGCGGTGCACGCCCCAGGAAACGAAAGACTATATCAGACAGATCAAGGATATGACTGACAAGCCTTTCGGCATTAACCAGATTCTCGTGGGTCCCGGCGCGAAAGAAAATATCGAGGTGGCAATAGAGGAACAGGTTCCCATTGTCAATTATTCACTGGGGAAGCCCTGGTTTATCGACGACGTGCA
>JAGYOR010000090.1 GCA_018399535.1 Deltaproteobacteria bacterium
TTCTAGAGACCAAGAAAAAGGGGTTGCTTTCGCAACCCCTTGTAACTGGTGGGTCAGGGCAGAATTGAACTGCCGACACCCGGATTTTCAGTCCGGTGCTCTACCGACTGAGCTACCGACCCGTTTTATTCGGCTTTTTCCCGGGACATCCTGTCCCGTGAGGGATAGTTGATTATCCGATCTCCTTTTTTTTGTCAAGCACTTTTCCCGGTGTATTTCAATAAGGGAACTGATCCCGCTGACCGGCGGCCGCGGAGTGTTCGGAAATACGGGGAGCGGGGTGCGTACCGTATGCCCGGGAACCGTCGACCCGTTCATGAACGGGCATTCCGCGTGTCTTTATGACGACGGTGTCGGCGATCTTGTCGTGCCAGCCCTGTTTCCGGGCGTCGAAGGCGGCCCAGAGAAAACCGAGCATGAGGAAGATCCGGGAAACCTGGTAGCCGACCCAGCGAAGAAAGGAAAATCCCGGCGTCAATTCCTCGCCGTTGCTTCGAACGACCTTGAGTCCCATGACCATCTTTCCGGGAGTGCGGCCGCCCATGCCGTGGAAGAATGTGAAGTAGGCCATGTTAAGCACTATGCCGCCGCAGGTGTAGACGATGCCGGTGACGGATACCGACAGGGAGTCAGCGCCGAAGTGGCCCGAGGCCAGGAACAGGTCCTGCGTCGTGAAAAAGAGAGAGATGACGATTCCGTGAAGCAGCAGACCGTCGATCGAGATGGCGATGAGGCGTCGCCAGAAACCTCCGTACTGGTAACCGTTCACGTTGACGTCTCCTTTCCCTGGAATGTCCCGATCGCCCCGCGTTCAAACTGAATGATGGACAGGATTACCAGCGGAGCGGTCTCAGCCCGCAGAATACGCCGTCCCAGGTGCGCCGGCGTAAAGCCAAGCCGGCGGGCCGTTTCGACCTCATCCCGTGAAAAGCCTCCTTCCGGGCCGACCACGAAGAACAGCGGGATCTTGGCCAGGCGCTTTTCTTCTCGAAGAATGTCTCCGATTCCCCGTTGTGTTTCCTCTTCCCAGAAGAATATTCTGAGCGGGACATCGGCGGCTTCGTCGAGCATGGCGTCAAAGGGAAGAATGTTCGAGATGTCGGGGACTCTCGGGCTGCCGCACTGTTTCGAAGCTTCGGCGGCTATTTTGCGCCACCGCTTCAGCCGGGCCGCCGCCTTGTCGGCGCTGAGCCGGGGCACCGTCCGGGACGACGTAAACGGTATGATGCGTTCGATACCCAGTTCCGTGGCTTTCTGAATAATAAAATCCATCTTGTTTTCTTTCGGCAGAGCCTGGGCCAGCGTCAGCGGCGGCAGAGCGTCTTCGATGAGGTGCGACGAGACGATGTCAATGAGAACGGATTGTTTGCCGAAGTCCCTGATGACTGCTTCGTATTCCCGCCCCCGTCCGTTGAAAAGCACAAGGGGGGCCCCCGGTTTGAGCCGCAGGACGTGCTTGAGGTAATGGTGGTCCTCCGGTCCCAGTTCCTCTTCCGTGCTGTCTTCCCTGATGCCGGGACGGTAAATTCTCTGAATAGACACTTCAGTCGTCCCTTTTTTTGAAGGTGATGCAGACCCACTCTTTCTCGGCGAGCCGGGTTTCGATGGCGACATCATCCGAGGCGAATATTTTTTCTATCTGGTTCACATACATGTCGGTGATGCCGGAAGCAGTCAGATAGCCGCCGGGCGCAAGCAGTGAAATCAGTTTTTCGTGAATGTTGATGAAGGTAGGGGCGGTGAGGTTGGCGACGATCAGGTTGAAGGCGCCTTCCATCATCGCGACGTCGCGGTTCAGGATATCGATCCGGTCCTGCAGGCCGTTGATGGCCACGTTGGTCGTAGCGATTTCAACCGCCTGCTGGTCAAGATCGATGGCGGTAACGCGATCAGCCCCGAGCCGGACGCAGCACATGGCGAGTATGCCTGTTCCCGTTCCCACGTCGAGAACATTCCAGCCGCCGGCGGGCCTGTTCTTTACTATAATATCCTCGAGGGCGTTGACACAGAGCCGCGTCGAGGCATGCTGCCCGGTGCCGAAGGCCATGCCGGGGTCGATGTCGATCACGATGTCGCCGCCCTCGGCCGAGTAACGTTCCCATGTCGGCTTGATGACGATGTTCCTGCTGATACGGAGAGGCTTGAAATATTTTTTCCACCGTTCCGCCCAGTCGGGATCGACAATCTCGGTGGTGACGTACGATGGTTTCGGATACTCGGGAAACAGTTCCTCCAGGCTCGCCAGGTAACGGTCCAGTTCGGCCAGTTTTCCCGCGGTTTCACCGTCGCGGGGAAGGTATGCCTTGATGATCTCGGCCTGGTTCGGACGATCGGCGAGACCGTTGAAGGATTCGTTTTGCAGCGCTTCGTCCTGAAATACGCCATGCGTTTCCAGCTCTTCAAGAAAGTTGGCGAGCGCTTCAGACAGTTGCGGCGGAGTTGTAACCGCGATTTCAACCCAGGTTTCCTTGGCCGGCGACATTCAACACCTCCCTCTCGTGATTGCAGCTCCGATTAAACTTAAATGTATAGCTTCTTTCCTCCTATAATTCAAGCCGCTTGAGTTTTCCAGACCTTCGTGTTATTCACATTCACTTACACGAAGGGCAACGTCGATTCATGGCAAATTTCTATCCCCTGTTTCTCGATCTTCATGGCAGAAAGTGTGTTGTCGTCGGCGCGGGCGAAGTGGCCTCGCGGAAAACGATACGGCTCCTTGAGTGCGGCGCGCGTGTTACGGTGGTCGGGAAATCGCCGGGCGCCGGGATAACCCGTCTGAATGAGGAAGGCCGAATTCATTTTATCGACGACGAGTACCGGAAGGAATACCTGGCGGACGCATTCCTGGTAATCGGGGCGACCGACGACGGAAATGTCAACCGGCGCGTGCACGACGATGCCGAAGAGCAGGGTAAACTGGTCAATATCGTTGATTGCCCCGAATTGTGTAATTTTATTCTTCCCGCTCTTCTAAGACGGGGCGATCTCACCGTCGCTGTTTCAACAGGCGGCAGAAGTCCTGTGATGGCCAGGGAAATCAGAAACGAACTCGAAAAACAGCTTGACGAAGGATACGATGCCATGCTGCGGATCATGGGGGAGCTTCGGGGGAGAATCCTGGCGCTCGGGCGGTCTCCTGAAGATAACAAGCCCGTATTCGAGTCACTGGCCGATTCGTCGTTGCTCGATCTCGTACGGGAAAGGCGATGGACCGAGGCGGAACGGGTTATTCTCGATCTGACCGGCGAAACGGTGAACCTGTCGGAATTTCTTGACGAAGGAGCGAAGCCGGACCGTTATTCGGGAGAAGAGTAATGGAATGTTGCATTTTCAAGACCGCCCTTGTGGTTTATTGCATCAGCACCGCCGTATTCGCCGTCTCGATGCTGGCGAAACGGGTTGCCCTCGCGAAACTGGCCGCAGCGGCCCTCGGTTTTGCGGTTCTTCTCCATACCGTCTTTATCCTGTGGCACTGGGCGGTTTCAGGTATCAGTCCCGTGGTCAATATTTACGAGGCGCTTTCCTTCGTGGCCTGGGCCGTGTCGGGATCATACCTTGTGTTCCAGGCGAAAACAAAAACAAGCGTCCTGGGCGCCTTCGTGTCTCCACCGGTGCTCCTGCTGATGATAGCCGCGTCAGCCGGCATCGCCGGTCCCGGCGAGATTGATTCGTCTCTCGAGACATACTGGGTGACGGTGCACGTCATTTTCACGCTGACCGGAACGGCCTTTTTCGCCCTGGCGTGTTGCGCGGCGCTTATGTATCTGGTGCAGGACAGGTTAATACGAAAAAGAAAAGTAAGTGATTTCATCCGGTTGCTTCCTTCCCTGGGCGATCTCGACAAAATCAATCACGTCTCGGTCGTCTGGGGATTTCTGCTTTTGACCGTGGGAATTGTCTCGGGGTCCTTCTGGGCCCGTACCGCCTGGGGAGAACATCTGTTATGGGACGCGAAACAGGTCGCGACGCTGGCCGCCTGGGTCCTGTGCGCACTGCTTCTTCACCAGCGCCTTGCCATTGGATGGAAGGGGAAACGGGCGGCCTATCTTTCTATCGGGGCCTTTATAATTTTATTGTTCTCATTTGTGGGCGTGAACATGTTTTTCCCGACAGTTCACCGGTTTTAAACGAACATCATGAATATTGTCCTACTGGGAATGAATCATAAATCGGCGCCTCTGGAACTGAGAGAGCGGCTGACCATTGCCTGCGGCGAAGAGGAACAGACCGTCGACCACGTGAAAAATCTTCCTCAGGTGAAAGAGGCGCTTTACCTGGCGACGTGCAACCGTGTCGAAGTACTCGCGGCCGTGGATGATCCTGATAGTGCCGTGGAGCAGCTGAAGGATTTCATTGTGACCCACGGAAACCTGCCGCTGGACGACATGGAGGCCTGTATCTACCGGTATCGCGACGAAGAAGCCGTGCGCCATCTGTTCCGGGTGGCCTCGAGTCTCGATTCGATGGTCATGGGCGAACCGCAGATACTGGGACAGGTGAAAGACGCCTACCGCGCAAGCGTTGAAAGAAAGGCGACGGGCGTTCTTCTGAACCGACTCCTGCACCATGCCTTCCGCGTGGCGAAACGGGTCCGCACGGAAACCGGAATTTCTTCCAATGCCGTTTCCGTGGGGTACACGGCGGTGACGCTGGCGAAGAAAATCATGGGCCACCTCGCGGGCAAGACGGTGCTGATCGTCGGCGCCGGTGAAATGGCGGAACTTGTCACCCGCCACCTCGTGAAAAACGGCGTGGAGTCCATCATCGTGGCGAACAGGACCGTCGAAAACGCCCGGACAATCGCGGAGTCATTCGACGGTCGGGTCGTCGGATTCGAGTCGCTGCCCGGCGCCGTTGGCGAGGCGGACATTATAATAACATCGACAGGCGCTTCCGGTTATGTCATCGATCGCGGCATGATCGCCGGGGCATTACGGCGGCGCAGAAACAGGCTGCTTTTCATGATAGACATCGCCGTTCCCCGGGACATCGATCCCGCCGCCGCAGCGATGGACAACGTGTATCTTTACAACATCGACGACCTGCAGTCGGTTGTTGACGAAAACCTGCAAACCCGTCTCGTGGAAGCCGAACAGGCGGGACGCATCATAGAAGACGAGGTGGAGAATTTCGAACGGTGGCGGCATTCTCTCGCGGTCGTTCCCGCCATCGTCGATCTCAGGCAGAAAGTTGAATCCATCACACGCCGCGAGTTTGACAGGTGCGGAGGATGGATGGACACGCTCAACGAGGAAGACCGCCAGAATGTGGAAGGTCTCGTAAACGGAATTATTAATAAAATTTTGCATGAACCGGTGACCGGGCTCAAGGAAGTCTGCGAGGACGGCGGAGCTGAAGAGTACGTTGCGGCTCTCAGACGCCTGTTCGGCCTCGAGGACGATTTTCGCCGCTGACGCGTGAAAAGAAAGGAGTGGATTTATCAAACCGACACTGCGTATAGGGACAAGGGGAAGCGACCTGGCAATGATGCAGGCGCAGTCCGTTGCCGAACTCCTGAAAAAGAGGGACCCCGGCCTGCAGACTGAAATCGTGCCTATACGGACCAGGGCGGACAACCTGCAGAACGTGGCCATCATGGAACTTGGCGGGAAGGGCGTGTTCGTCAAGGAAATCGAAACGGAGCTGCTGAACGGAGGCGTCGACATCGCCGTTCACAGCATGAAGGACGTGCCCGCCGAGCTTCCGCCGGGGTTGGAAATGGTCGCGTATCCCGAGCGGGAGGACCCGCGTGACGTCCTGGTGACGAGAGGTAACGTGAAATTCGAGGAACTGCGTCGCGGAGCACGGATCGGGACGGGTTCGCTCCGGCGCAGGATGCAGTTGCTCAATGCCATGCCGGATCTGGCGATTGTGCCCCTCAGGGGGAACATCATGACAAGGATTAAAAAAATCGAAACAGACAAACTGGACGGTATCATCCTCGCGGCGGCCGGCATGCGCCGCATGGGCTGGCATAACCTGGTGTCGCAATATCTCGATCCCGACCTGATGGTTCCGGCCGCGGGGCAGGGAGTCCTGGGCATCGAAATACGGGCCGACGATGACGATCTACGCGAACGTCTTCTCTTTCTCAACCACGAGCAGACGGTCATGGAAATCAAAGCGGAACGGGCGTTCCTGAGACGCCTTGGAGGAGGATGCCAGGTTCCCATTGCGGGATTCGCCCGGCTCCAGGGACGGATGCTCAAGATGCGCGGCATAGTGGGAACTCCTGACGGAAGAATGCTTGTCGACGACACCGTTCGGGGCGGCCGCGATGAAGCCGAGAAGATGGGGGAAGCATTAGCCGATTCCCTTCTTGACAAGGGCGCGCGGGAAATCCTGGCGATTGAATACGTGAACTGCTGAAAATGCGTTCGCCGCAGTGAAAGGACGCGGCTCGGCGATGAATCGGAAAGGCAAGGTTTATATAATAGGGGGCGGTCCCGGGGATCCCGGACTCATCACGCTGCGCGGCATGCGGTGCATGGCGGAGGCCGACCTGGTGGTCTATGATTACCTGGTAAGCGAGGAACTGCTTGATTACGCGCCTCGAAAGGCGCGGCTGGTGTACGCGGGAAAACAAAGTGGAAGACACACGCTGAGCCAGGACGAGATCAACGAGTTGCTTGTCGACGAGGCGCTGAAAGGACACGTGGTGGCCCGCCTCAAGGGTGGGGACCCCTTTATTTTCGGACGCGGGGGCGAGGAAGCACTTGCCCTGGCGCGCGCGGGAGTGCCATTCGAGGTCGTACCGGGCATAAGTTCGGCGGTGGCCGTTCCATGCTACGCGGGCATTCCCCTGACGCAACGGGAATATACCTCCACCGTGGCTTTCATCACGGGACACGAGGATCCGACAAAGTCGGAGAGCCGCCTGCACTGGAAACAGCTGGCGGCTCTGGAAACGCTTGTTTTTCTCATGGGGGTGAAAAATCTTCGACTCATAACGGAACAGTTGATTCTAAACGGAAAAGATCCTGAAACCCCGGCGGCCCTGATACGCAGGGGAACGACCCCGGACCAGGAGACGCTGGTGGATACCCTGGGTTCTATCGCCGAGTCGGCAGAGGCGCGGGGCATGACGCCCCCGGCGATCTTCGTGGTCGGAGAGGTCGCCGCGCTGCGGGAAGAGCTTTCCTGGTACGAGAACAAGCCCCTGTTTGGCAAGGGTGTCGTCGTTACCCGCCCCCGTGAACAGGCGGAAGAATTTGCCGAACTGCTCCGGGCGGAAGGGGGCCGGGTCATTCTTTTTCCCGTCATAACGATTGAACCGCTGGAGAACGCCGTTCCCCTGGACGAGGCGCTTGACCGGATCGCCGGGTACCGGTGGCTTATTTTCACCAGCGCCAACAGTGTCAGGTTTTTCTTTCAGCGCCTGCGGGACCGGTCGATGGACATCAGGGACCTGAAGGGACCGCGAATCGCCTGCATCGGTCCGGCGACGGCGAAAGCCGTGAGAAAAAAAGGGCTGAACGTGGATATCGTGCCCGACGATTATATTTCCGAGGGCGTGGTGAACGCGTTTGATGGAATCGACCTGGAAGGAGCGAAGGTGCTCCTGCCGAGGGCCGAAAAGGCTCGCGACGTGATTCCCGAAGGGCTCGCCGAACGAGGCGCGTCGGTGGACGTAATTCCATTGTACCGGACCACCGGTTCGGGCCGGGACGGATCAGAGCTTGT
>JAGYOR010000091.1 GCA_018399535.1 Deltaproteobacteria bacterium
CGGATTTAATTTTTATGAACCGACGGCCGCTTCCCGGACTTCTTCTGCCAGGCGAAGCAACGGGCGCCAGCCACTGCACCAGCCCACGGCGCGGATGAGCCCCGCCTTATCTTCAAGGCTCGCCGTACCCCGGTGTTCCCATCGACAGGAACGGCCGTAGGCCGCAAGGCGCCGCCGCACATTTTCCAGTTCGTCGATGTGATAATCGAATCCTTCCGGCGTTATTCCTCTCTTCAGATCTTCAATAAGGTGTCTCCGGCACCTTACCGGCGAGTCGTCCCCGCGACAGATACCGCACACTTTGTCCTCCCAGTATTTTCTCGTTGCTTCAACGAGACTTGTGAATTCACCGGGATCACGACTCCTCCTTATGATTTCCTCGCCGGCGTATTTCCCCCTGGCCTGGTTCAAATCCATGGAACACATGAGGCAGGCACGCCTGTCGCGAAGTCCCCTGGCGATGCGCGCCTCGCGCATGGGACCCCTGGTTCGCAGGACCGCGGCCGCCCGGCCCAGCAGGTCACCGTATAGCACCGCCGGGCCCATCAGGAACGAATGGCGCAGGGATGACTCTACCATGAGAAGCATCCAGGCATGGCGCTCGCAGAATCCCCAGGCCGCGCGGAGTCGCCTGCGTACATCCGGCGCCATGATGCTGGCCGTTTGCATGTAATACCATATGTAATTAATCTCACTGACATTCGGCATCAATTCTTTACGTAGATCTTCCGGCTCCATTCCAGCTCCTTTACGGTTGCCGAAGTATAGAAAGTCCCGCCGGAGATTTCACGTCTTTCCCATCGTTACACCCGGCAGGCCGCGAATATCTTTTCAGTTTTTCCCTTCAGGCGGATCGCCGCTTCATCTTTCGCGTCGAGGGCCCCTTCCAGCCTGTCCAGCACGTCGTAGTAAAAGTCCCAGGCGGCTCTTTCTCGTTCATACTGAACGCTTACGTTATTTTCAGCGGATTCGCCTAATAACGGAAGCAGGCGGGCGCTTCCGAGACGAAGCAACTCCGAGGCTTCCGCGGCGGCTCCTTCCCTGAAGAACCGCTCCGCCCGCAGGGACAGACGGAGAACGGCCAGGGTGACGGGAATAGGCGAAATAAAACACCCGGTGAACGGGTCCACCTGTTCCTTGATGTCTTCCACCGGCCAGGGAAGTGCCCGGGCATAACGTGAAAAATTCAGCATACGGGCGTAATCACCGACCAGCTTTCCTACGGCCGCGGTCCTGACGGCATCGGCGGCAAAGGATTCCTTGTCGTGACGCATGAAGAGACCGGCCTGGTGAAAGTAGCGGAGAGGTCTTTCCCCGGAAAACAGAACCGAAAGCAGCCATGCCTGGTCTTCAGCCCGCCCGATGAAGGTCGGCGTAAAGGGACGGTGTCTCCGCAGGCTTTCCAGCAATATGCCGGTGACGCCCCCGGTAACATGAATCCGCTGCAGGCAGGTCGTCTCTCCGTCCAGGGGTAATCCGTCGTAACGGGTCATCATCTCGGCCTCGGTTGAAAGCGCCTGAGGAAGGCGGCTGAAAAAGACCATCTCATCGAAACGGGGCGGTTCGCCGGGAAAGGTTACATCGGGGGTAAAAAGCGACCGGGCAATGTCCCGCTCGTTCACCAGCGCCCCCGCGATCATGCCCAGTTCCACTTCCCTCCCCCACGCGTCCCGTCCCCAAGCACCCCACAAGGGTGAAACCAGGTGTTCGAATGCCGAACGTCCTGTTTCGCGGACCAGCTGTTCCTGGGGAAAAACCTGGTCGAGGTCTATCTTGAAGGTGGCGTCTATTCTTCGGTCAACCATGACCGACAGGAGCGCCGCGACTGCCTTGAGAAAACTGTAATGCCGTCCGTATTCGCCGTCCACTCCGAAAACGCCCTGAAGATCATCGACCGGCGGCGATGCGATGAATCGCCTGCCGGCGGGAACAAGCACCTCGTCGACCAGCCGTTTCGTGTCGGTTTCCGTAAAAACATACACCTCCAGGTGTTTCAGGTGATGTCGGGACAATTCGTGTCCAATCCAGTTTTTTGCCGCCTCCCGAAGCTTTTCGTGGGTAACCGAAACAGACAAGAGGCAGGGAACACGAACGCCTTCACCAAGATTGCCCCGTCTCATCTCGAAATCAAGGGCGTCGTCGAGACCAAGCAGTCCGTAGACAATCTCGTTGTTTTCCGCGGGGACACCTATGGGAACAGGGTGATCGTACCAGAAGAGTTGCCGTTCACCTGCCGCCTTTTCGACGGTTTCGCGGACCGGACGGGAAAGGTTTTGTACGTGTTTTTCATGCAGTGGAACTGTCAGGAGGACGTTGGCAGTGAACAGTATTTCTGTGAAGGGATTCTTTATGGGACGGCTCGAAGGTTTTGTCACCTTCATGCTTCGTCTCAGGCGAAGCTCCGCGGCCGCTTCTTCCTCCCGCCCCCGTATGCGCCGTCCCTCGGGAAAGAAAATACTCCAGCAGATATCGGCACGTCTTTCCTCAGACGACGACTTATCCTCCGCCAGCATGTCGCCGGCCCGCCCCAGCGTCCCGGCGAACGCCGCTGAACTTCCGGCGTAGTTTTCGATTTCGTTCGGAATCTCGTGAAGGGCCTGAAGAAAAAATTTCGCCGCGACGCCATTCTTCCCTCCCGCTTCGGCGTACTGCGTGAGAGTTCGAACCGACTGTTGAAATGTTTGCCCGTTTCGTCTGCAAAAAGCATCGAGAAAAACAGCATTTAATTGTTCAAGTGGATCGGTCCGGGCCGTCGGCGGTTGCTTTACGATTTCTTTGACGACCCGCTGAATGACGTCGAGCCGCCCGCCGGTTCTTTCGTATCGTTCCGTCATTATACTCGCCTTTACCCTGCGCGATGTCGCTGCGAACAGAATACCTTATGAATTCAGAAAGGCAACCGATTCCGTTTCATTTCCCCGTTTTTCAATCCCCTGCAACGACAAATCCTGCCGCTGATATGTTTTGACTTACCTGTCGGAATCGATTAAAATTTAAATCAATGAGGGGGATGAGTTTTTTAACGCTGTGACATGAAAGGAGGGGGTATCATGGAGAGCGTATACAAGGTTATCGAACTTGTTGGAACCAGCGATCAATCCTGGGAAGAAGCCGCAAAAGGGGCAATCGAAAAAGCTTCAAAATCATTGAAGGATTTACGGGTGGCCGAGGTCAAGGAACTTGATATCAAGGTCGAGGACGGAAAGTTCCTGTACCGCGTCAAGATCAACGTATCGTTCAAATATCTTGATTGAAGCCTTTCCTCCTCAGGAAGTTCCGGTCACAGACCGGCCGTGTTCCCGGCTCAGTCGGCCACGGCCGGTCTTTTTTTGTGTATACCATGAGCAGTGCCGTTTATCGGACAATTGTCGAAGAAACGCTTATTCAGGTCAGCCTGTTCTAAAAAAACCGGTTGACGCGTTGGATCGATGGCCGTATAAAGTCCCGGTTCGGACAGCGAAAATAAGGAGGAAAACACGATGCGGGTTTTGATTAAAGATAACTACCGGGACGTATCCGTCGAAGCGGCCTCGATGGTTGCGACAACCTTGCGACAAAAACCCGGCGCCGTGCTGGGGCTTGCCACGGGCAGCACGCCCCTCGGTCTTTACGAAGAGCTGGTTCGAATTCACCGGGATGAAGGACTTGACTTTTCCGCGGCAACCACTTTCAACCTCGACGAATACCTGGGTCTCTCCGGCGAACATCCCCAAAGTTACCGCCGCTTTATGGACGAAAATCTCTTTGATCACATCAACATAAGGAAAGAACGGACCCATGTTCCCGACGGTTCCCTCCCCGCCGGAGACGCGGAAAAAATGTGCCTGGAATTCGAGGCGGCGATCCGCCGGGCCGGAGGAATAGACCTGCAGGTGCTTGGCATCGGCGGCAACGGGCATATCGCCTTCAACGAACCTGGATCATCCACGGCGTCTCGAACGCGTCTCGTAGCCCTGGACGAAAGAACTATTAAAGACAACGCCCGCTTCTACTCCAGCGAAGACGAGGTGCCCCGTTTCGCCCTGTCAATGGGCATCGGAACGATCCTGGAGGCCCGCGAAATCCTGCTCCTCGCCACGGGCGAGCAAAAGGCGCGGTCGGTGGCGGCCGCAGTCGAGGGACCCGTCACAAACCAGGTCCCATCTTCTGCACTGCAGTTACACCCGCGTGTCACGGTTATTCTCGATGAAGCGGCCGCTTCGCTGCTGCAAAACGCCTCCCGATACCGCTTCATTCAGGAAGCTGAAAAACAGGTCGGCGTTCACCTGTTCTGACGCGGGATCACGTATTTTTCACCCGGAACGTACCTTCCCGCATGCAGCGGGCAATCACGGTTGAAAATCAGCATTTTGTAAGTTAACATAATATTTTATATTAATATTTCTCTCTGTTCACCGGAGGGAATGCCTGTCGGTAACTGATTTTTAAGCGTTCGGAAGCGACCAGCACTTCCGATACCGGGAACCTTATGCTGAACTACCTGTATAAACTGATTATCGATGACGTTACCGACATCTGCTACGGGAACTGCCTGAATTTTTTTCCACGGGGTTCACGCATTCTGGATGTGGGCATCGGCAACGGCATCATGCTGGAGACCTATCACCGGCTCATCGAGTCGAAAAACCTCGACATCACCGGGATAGACATCAACCGCCAATATCTGAAGCACTGCCGAAAAATGATACACCGGTACGGCCTCGAAGACTCCGTCCGCGTTCATTACGCAGCGGTGGAATCCTATGTTCCGCCGGAAAATGAATATTTTGATTACGTGCTTTTCAGCATGAGTTTCATGCTCTTTGACGATCAGCATTATGTGCTGGAGCGCATCAGGCCCTGGCTGAAACCGGGGGGCGGCGTGGTCTTCTTTCAGACCATGTTCAAGAACCATTCACTTTTTCTGGATATCGTCAAGCCGCGACTCAAGTACGTTACGACCATCGACTTCGGCCGCGTCACGTACGAAGATGATTTTTACGCTCTGCTTGGAAGAAAAGATATGACCGTTACCGAAGACCGGCTTCTCAAGCGGGAATGGTTCAATGGCGAGTACCGGCTCATCGTATCGGCTCCCGAGAACGGCAACGGTCGTTCCGCCTTCAACGCGTCGCCTGCAGGAAATGGATGTGCTTCTCGCAGTGATCAAGCACGTCCCCGATGATCTGATCCTTCGTCCATCCCGCCAGGTCGCAATCCCGGCCGCCCTCCCGCAGATGCATTTCCGCCTGGTACTATTTCCGGGCGCTTTCACGATTGGTCCCGGTATCCCGCGTGGCAAAGGCGGGCTGCCATGTATAGCGCATCAGCAGCTCGGCGACGTTGAAAAAAACGCTGTTCCGGAAGTTTATTGTTTCGCGGCGTCGTCGGCCTGCTTGAGAGGACTGTCGGGCGCGCGGTGATCCCGGACAAGCCGGCTGACTGTTTCAATTCGTTCTTTTGACCAGCGCAGGTGCGTCCCCAGTCGCCGGACCATGTCGTACCCCAGCAGGTCATGACCGACGTACGTGCTTCGATCACCCTTTTCGACGCGCACGAAAGGCTTTGCCATGTCGTGAAGCAGAGCCGCCCAACGCATGTTCAGATCCGGCGGCGATCCGTCCACGACGCGAACAGTGTGTTCCCAGAGATTATGGGCGTGGTGACGGCAGTTCTGGTCGTAACCCTTCTGAAGCGACAGCTCGGGAATCATGAACCGGCAGAGTCCCGAATCCATGAAACGATAGAGCCCCTCTTTCAGAAAAGGCGCCAGGAGAAGCTTGTCCATTTCCATCATCCATCGTTCCCTGCTGACCTGAAGGATGCGATAAGACGATCGTATAACAGCCCGAAAGGTCTTCTCTTCCACGTCGAAGCCCAGTTGCGCGGCGAACCGGACGGCCCGGAGCATTCGAAGAGGATCCTCGCCGAAACGTATCGCCGGGCTGCCCACGGCGCGAATAAACGCTCTCTCGATATCTTTCCGACCATCGAAGGGATCAATGATCCTTCCGCCCCTGCGGGCGATGGCGTTGATGGTAAAATCACGGCGGGCCAGGTCCTCCGTTATGCCTTCGACGAAAGCAACTTCGGGGTTCCGACTGCCCTCCCGGTATCGCTCGGTGCGAAAGGTGGTGATCTCAACGAGGCGCCCGTCGACACGGACCCCGATGGTTCCGAATCGCTTGCCTGTCAGGAAGGGCCGTCTCCCCGCCCCGCGTATCTGTTCCTCAATATATTCGGGACGGTGTGGCGTGGCGAAATCGTAATCCACTGGTTCGACACCCCGCAGTTCGTCCCTCAGGGATCCTCCGACTTCGTAAACAGGGGAAACTATTTTTTCGACTTTTCGTGCGATGGTGCTCATGCCAGCATCCGGCCTTTCCGGATTTCGTTCATTGTTTGTCCGCGTCGTCCATAACAAAAAAAGATTGTACCAGCTTGTCCTGTCCTTATCCAACGGAAACAACGCGGCGGAAAGGTGCGTAATTTTTTCTTGACTGTAGAACGATTGTTCTATAATATGGTTTTCATGAAGAAAAAGCGTACCATCGACGGCGTCGCGAAAATCATCGCCTCGTTTTTCAGAAAACACAGGCGGATGCCGACTTACAGCGAGATGGAAACACTTCTGGGCGTCCGTTCAAAAAGCGTGGTCCATTTCTGGGTTCAAAAATTGCTTCGACAGGGACTGCTGGACAAGGACGAGCACGGTTTTCTTCATCCCACAAACCGTTCCACGGCCCTCCCCCTGCTCGGTTCCATTCAGGCCGGGTTTCCGTCACCCGCCGAAGAGGAACTCTGCGACATCCTCTCTCTCGACGAATACCTCGTCGCCAGGCCCGAGGCATCATTTCTGCTCAGGGTCACGGGCGATTCCATGATCGAAGCGGGTATCATGGAGGGCGATCTCGTCATCGTCGAACGGGGCAGGGACCCGAACAACGGCGACATCGTTCTGGCCGAGGTGGACGGCGAATGGACCATGAAATATTTTCTCAGAAAGGGAAACAAGGTATCCCTCCAGGCGGCCAATCCCCGGTACCGCAGGATCATCCCTCAATCTGAATTGCGGATCGCCGGCATCGTCACCGCGGTGATTCGAAAATATAACCGGTGACACATTCTTTGAACGACAACGGTGAACAAAAAAAATGATAAAAAACATTACCATTGAAAAGGCGGCCGTGATGGTGAACGATCCGGAACGGACGACACCGGCGGCCCGGCCTCTTTCGGCAAGATTCACTGAAATCGTGGAAAACACCGACTGGGATGAAAAAATCCTGGACAGGCAATCATGGTTCGACGGCGCCTGTCTCGGCATTCTCGTGTCGGCGACGGCGCTCCTCGTTCCCCTGTTTCTAAGGTTTTTTCAGGGATGAGCGCCCTTTTCGATGCGGACGGACCGCGTCGCACAAGTCCCAAAGTCCGTGATTGGTTTTCTGTAGAGCAAGGTATCAAGTCATCAGTACACAAAGTCACGGCATGAAAAGTCGAAGAATAGACCGGGCAGGAAGGAGCCGGACAATAAAAATTCCTCTTTCGAGGGGAAACGTTTCATGGGTGCTTCAACTTGTTCCGTCATTACAGCCACCTTGATGG
>JAGYOR010000092.1 GCA_018399535.1 Deltaproteobacteria bacterium
GTCAGATAAAATTCAAATTGAATTACGACAAGATTGGATGACTATGTATGATGAGACCGGTTCAATTGGAAAAAGATATAGAAGGCGATCAACATCGAGATTTCCACGGCCGATCCCTCCCGTGAAGCGAGAAATTTCATACAATTGAATTATATTTCACTATGGTGTAATAAAATTAAATGTCAACAGAAAAATAATATTCGCGGCCGGGTCGGCTGTCAGGAAAACCGACGATTCGAAAGGGAGATCGGGGCGTGATAACCGAAGAAAGAAAAACATGGGAACGGGAGCGGCGCCGGGAACGCATCATCGACATCGCGCAGGAACTGATGCTGAAAAAGGGCGGCCGCCGCGGCATTGCCGTCGAGGATATCGCCCGGGCGGCGGGATACAACAAGAGGACGATCTACCTTTATTTCGGGGGGAAGGACGAGTTATTTCTCGCGGTGGTGCTCCGCGGGCAGAAAATATTGAAAGAAGCCCTTCAGGAGGCACTCGACGACAAGAGTGCGACGCCCGCGATCGAACGACTGGCCAGGGCCTTCTTCGATTTTTCCATTCGTCATTCCGGGTTTTTCCCGCTCATCATGGAATACGAATCGCGCGTGCATGTCTATTACGGCAATCCGGTCGATGTAGACCCGGCATCCTTCAGGGCCAGGTGCCGGGAAGAATCGAACGATTATGGACAAATTGTTACGGACGCAATCGAGCGGGACCTCTCGGCCGGCATCATCGAAAGCAGCCTCTCTCCCCGTCAGTTGATGATTCTGCTCTGGGGCCAGATTTTCGGCGTCATGCAGATCATTCTCATGAGACAGGCAATGTTTTATCCTGCCTACGGCATATCCCACGAGGAGTTGTTCGAGCACTTTCTAGCGATGATTTTGAAAGCCCTGGCGCCGGAAGGACTGACCGGGTAATTGTTTCATGCTTCCTCACCTCCAGTTTCCTGAAAATCCGGCGGTTCGTTTCCAGGTATGTCACGACCGGAATGATTCCCGGTTCCGTCTGAAAGCTCCAGTTGTCGGCGCATCCCGGCATAACTTTTCTTGACAAATCCCCCTGTTTCCTATACGGCAAATCTGATCTTCAGCTCCAATGCGCTCCGTCGCAACGGACTCCGAATAACCGCGTTGTCTACCGAAATCCGGAGGTGTGCCAATGAATTATTCCCGGGAATACAGCAGCAAACTTGTGTCTCCAGAAAAGGCCGTATCGGTTGTTAGTTCCGGTGATATTGTCGATTATGGATTCTTCAACGGAAAGCCCGTGGTGCTTGACAAGGCGCTCGCAGCGCGGGCGGAGGAACTGCGAGACGTCAGTGTCTACACCGCCGTCACGGTTCCCCCGGTTCCTGAAATCGTCAATCATCCCGAAAGTTTCTGTTATATCGACTGGCACTGGAGCAAACTGACACGAATGGTCAACGCGTTCGTGCAGCCGGCCTATTATTGCCCGATACTCTATCACCGCGGACCTTTTTACCTGCGGGAACTTCTCACGCAGGACCCCAGCGAAAATCTCAGCAGGGATTACCGGTCGATCTATTACAGGGACCCTTCCGCAAAGGGCAGGACGAAATGGATCGCCATGATCCAGGCGGCCCCCATGGATGAGAGAGGTTATTTCAACATCGGTCCGCAGAACTCGGAGACATCCGCCAAGGTGGAATCCGACGACATCGTCATCGTCGAGGTGAACCCCAACACCCCCGTGTGTCTTGGCGGGAACGAGGAATCAATTCATATATCACGGGTGGACTACATCGTGGAGGCCCCGGAGGATCAGGTACTGTACGACGCGCCCCTGCCCGAACCATCCGACGCGGATGTGGAGATCGCGAAACACGTTATGGAATATATTCATGACGGGTGCTGCATTCAGCTCGGCATCGGCGCCATGCCGAACATGGTCGGCCGCATGATAGCCGAATCGGATCTGAAAGATCTCGGCGGCCACACGGAAATGTTTGTCGACGCCTTCGTTGATATGATTGAATCGGGAAAGATGAACGGGTCGAAAAAAAGCATCGACCGTTTCAAGTGCGCCCATACCTTCGCTATCGGGACCCAGCGGATGTATGATTTCATGGATAACAATCCGTCCCTTGCTTCATATCCGGTGAATTATACCAACGACCCGCGCATAATAGGCCAGATCGACGATATGGTCAGCATCAACAACGCCATCCAGGTCGACCTCTTTTCGCAGGTGGACGCGGAAAGCATCGGTATCGACCAGGTGTCCGGCAACGGCGGTATGTGGGATTTCATCCTCGGCGCCCAGTGGTCCCGCAGAGGCAAGAGCTTTATCTGCCTTTCATCGACCCATACCGACGCCGAAGGAAACGTCAAGTCGCGCATAACGCCGACACTCTCCCCCGGTTCCGCCGTAACGATTCCGCGGCAGATGGTTGATTACATCGTTACGGAATACGGTGCCGTGAAACTCACCGCCTGTCCCACCTGGATGCGGGCTGAAAAACTCATCAGCATTGCCCATCCCGACTTCAGAGAAGAACTTGTAAAAGAGGCTGAAAAACTGAAAATCTGGAGGCGGTCCAATAAAAAATAACGGCGGCGCGCTTGAACGAGAGGCAGGCCGTGGTCCGGCCGGTGGTCGGCGCCGTCGTCGGGAAGGTTGTTTCGTTGAACGACATGGTGCATAATGTCGGTGTCAGGCCGAATTTTTTTGTCTGATTGCGCGAGTCACGGTTTCGACCCGGCACCGATTGCGGTGCCGATTTTCGAGGGGGCCAGCGCCGTGCACCGGATGTTCACCATAATGCGGGCAGCCTGGCTCGGTTTCTGGGCGGCGGCCGCGACGATCATTCTTTTTGTTCCCATGACGGCGGCGGGCCTGCTGAGCCGTACCGGCAATCTCGCGTTCAACATTTCAAAGATCTGGGCGCATATCGTGCTCGGTGTTTCTTTCGTCCGAAGCGAGATAATAAACAGGGAAAATATTCGGAAGGGAACCTCCTATGTTATTGTTTCCAATCACCAGTCGCTTTTCGATATTCTGGCGCTGGTCACCACGCTGGGCGTTCAATTCCGCTGGTTTATCAAGAGGGAAATTCTCAAGGTACCGCTGTTCGGTTACGCGCTGTACGCGGCGCGCAACATTTTCATTGACCGGACCGATACCGCACGGGCGATCGACAGTATCAACCGGGGCCTCGACCGGTTGCCCGGGGGCATGAGTGTCATGGTCTTCCCCGAGGGGACGCGGTCGACCGACGGGCGAATTCGCCCGTTCAAGAAAGGGGGCTTCTTTCCCGCGGTCCTGAGCGGTGTTCCCGTTCTGCCGGTTACCATCAACGGGAGCAGGCGTATCCTGCCGAAGGGAAGCCTGGCTGTGAAACCCGGGAAAATGCAGGTTGTCATCGGCGATCCCATAGATACCGCCGGGTACACTGTTGATACGATCGATGAACTCGCTGATCGAACACGCCGGATGATTATGAATAATTTCGATCCTGACTATGGCGAGCCCGCACGGTAGGGAACTGGATGCGGGCAACGGCCCGCAGGAAGAACAAGGGTCGGAATGACCCGGAAAAGGAGGGACACCATGACACTGTCTATGACATCGACATTGCCGCTCAACGACGGGGGCGCCATTCCCCGTTTCGGACTGGGGACGTTCCTGTCGGAGGCTGGTGACGAGACGAAAAACGCCGTCCTGTGGGCGCTTGAGGCGGGCTACCGTCATATCGACACGGCCCGCGTCTACGGCAATGAACGGGATGTAGGCGCGGCGATACGCGAAAGCGGTGTTCCCCGGTCGGAAATTTACGTGACCACCAAGGTCTGGAATGACGACCAGGGATATGACGCCGCGTTACGGGCATGTGACAAAAGTCTTGATCGTCTCGGCATGGATTACGTGGATCTTTACCTGATTCACTGGCCCGTGCCGGAACTGCGGAATGACACCTGGAGGGCCCTTGTCGAGCTGAAACGGACGGGAAAAGCCAGGTCGATCGGCGTGAGCAATTTCATGATCCGTCATCTCGAGGAACTCCTCGCGTCGACCGACGTTATTCCGGCGGTCAACCAGGTCGAAATCAGTCCCTTTATTCAGAGGAAGGAGTTGGCGGCTTACTGCCGGGAACGGAGCATCGTGGTTGAAAGCTACAGCACGCTGGGCAGGGGCCGGAGGACCGGCGACGAACGCCTTGCCGACGTGGGTGGCCCCTACGGTAAAACGCCGGCGCAGGTCGCCCTCCGCTGGGCCCTTCAGGAAGGATTCGTCGTCATTCCGAAATCGGTGCACCGTGAGCGGATCGAGGAAAACGCCGCCATTTTTGATTTTGAGCTGAGCGAGACTGACATGGAGCGGATTGCCGACTTCGATGAAAACGCGTCCGTGACGCCCGCCTCCTGGGACCCGGAAACATCGGAAAAGTGGCGGTAAGCAGGGACCGGCGGAATGATTTTCACGGTGAAGAGACTGCCGTGGTTGCCGCAGCCGCGGAAAATATTCAGCAGGCGAGTGCCTGGTATAATTATTTAATTATTCTTCGAGGGGAGGAATGGAATGAAAACAGTAGATTTTTCTCTGGATGGAAAAATCGCCCTGGTGACGGGGGCGAGCAGGGGCATCGGCGAGGCGATCGCCATGACGCTGGCCGAGTACGGAGCGCAGGTGATCCTCGTCAGCCGGAAAATCGACGCCCTCAAGGAAGTGGCGGAAAAAATCGAGGCCGACGGCGGGACCGCCGTGCCCATCGCGTGTAACATGGGGCGCCCCGAGCAGATCGGGGAATTGTTCAATGAAGTGCGTGAAAGGTTCGGCAGGCTGGATATTCTTGTCAACAACGCCGCGACGAATCCCTACTTCGGCGAAATGCTGGGGGCCGACGAAGGGGTGTGGGACAAGACAAACGACGTGAACCTGAAGGGACCTTTCTTCATGATTCAGCACGGGGCGAAGCTCATGGCCGAAGGCGGCGGCGGTTCCATTGTGAACGTGGCGTCGGTAAACGGAATCAGTCCCGCCCTTTTCCAGGGAATTTATTCCATCACCAAGGCCGGAATGATTTCCATGACAAAGGCCTACGCGCAGGAACTCTCCGGCATGAACATACGGGTGAACGCGCTGCTTCCCGGACTTACCGAGACGAAATTCGCCTCGGCGCTTTTCACGAACAAGGAAATATACGAGACCGCGACATCAAAGGTGCCGATGAAACGGCACGCGGTTCCGATGGAGATGGCGGGGGCGGTACTGTACCTCGTGTCCGGCGCCTCATCCTACACAACGGGAACATGCATCGTTTGCGACGGCGGAATGCTGATCTGAGTGTGGCGCGTAAGCGGCTCCCCGGCGTGAGAAGCGTCTCGAATGCCGGGCGGTTAAAAAAATAATGAGAGGAGATCTCATGGAAATCGTCAAGATAATATGAGCTGTTATACTGCCGCCTCTGGGCGTGTTTCTCCAGGTCGGCATCGGAAAACACTTCTGGATCAACATTATTTTGACACTGCTCGGCTTTATTCCCGGCATCGTTCACGCGGTGTGGGTGATCGCGAAGAAGAAATAGGAAAGCGGACTGCCGAGAATAAAGCCTTTCGAGGGAGTTTCCAGGCCGCCGTCCGGACGCGTCGCCGACCCGGACGGCGGTTTTGCTATTCCGGCATCGTGAAGCGCCAGGCGCAGAACCATTCGGGGGGATGCGGGTCAGGCGGACACCCTATGCACTCGGTGCGAATCCGGGGGTCGATTCCCTCGGCGAAACGGCCGTATTCCACCAGGCCGACCGATTTGCAGGGATAATCGTCGAGGCCCCGGCGCTTGCGCGCGGATTGAACCCGACAGTCGTTCATCTGGAACACAACACGGTCCGGTCCTTCGTCGATGATGGACTGTACATTGACCGTCGCGTACATCCGGAATTTCAGCGCCAGTTTCAACCCATCGAGCCCCGGCCGTTCGGGCATCCCCAGGAACTGTTTTATCGACCAGGCCTCAAAGGGAGAAAAACGCGTCCAGCAGGAATCATTGCACCGCTTCGCGTCGTTCATGCCGTAGGTTCGTTCCACCGCCTGGAACCACACGCCGTCGCCGGCTATCCAGTTCACGCCGAGCGCCTTGACAAGCTCAAGCAGCTTTTCCCGCGACAACCCGAGCAGCGGCGCCGGAATGCGATCCTGCATTTCAAAACCGAGAACGCGGGAAAGTCGTTTCACCTGCACGTCGTAGCTGTCCCGGCGGGCCGTTTCCATGATTCCCAACGCCTTTTCAAAGCCCATCTGGTGTTCCACTTCCCTGAACCAGAGGGTATGATGCACAAGAATTCGGTGAAACATATCCAGAATAAACCGCGCCAGTTCTTCGTTATTCAGATCATTGATGTTGTCGGTTGTGTCGGTCATTCAGCGATTCCTTTCTCTTCCGGTTTTTCATGGGCGAAGCTACAGGAAATCTCCCGCGCGCGTCAACGAAAAACCGGCGGCCCGTCATGGCGTTCGTTGAAAGTAGAAGAAATGTATTAGTGATATCAAAGAGATGGGATATTGCCAGGTAAGGAAAGAGATGATATGCAATGAGTATGGGAGGTATTATAAAAAGCACTGTACATCATGTTCCCGGCGGCGGACAGGCAAGCGGTGCGATATGTTCCGCGCCGCGACCGGCCGGATGGTGGAATAAAAAACGTTTTTCAGGCGTTTGCGGAATTTGCGGATCAGCACCACGGCTGTCCTGCTTTTTGTAAGTTGCCGTCCGTCGTTGAGAGTTTCATTCTGATTGACGGAGGTGTGGTATGCAGGCGGGAAGAAAAGTGGTCGAAGAATTGCTCGCCGGGACCGGTATTGAAATCGGCGGTTCACATCCATGGGATATTCGGGTGAGGGACGATCGATTTTACAGTCGCGTGCTGAAGGATGGCAGCCTGGGTCTCGGCGAGGCCTACATGGAGGCCTGGTGGGGCTGCGATCAAATCGACGAGTTTATCTGCCGTCTTCTCAGGGCGAACCTGCAGGAAAAAGTCAGGAGGAACGCCCGGACGCTCCTGCTCTATATACTTGCTCGAACAGTTAATCTTCAATCACCGTCCCGCGCGGGCATCATCGCCCGGAAACACTATGATCTCGGCAATGACCTTTTCTTTTCCTTCCTCGATTCCCGGAATCAATACAGCTGCGGCTATTTTGAGAACACGGACGACCTGGAAGAAGCCCAGGAAAAAAAGCTCGAGCTTATCTGCCGGAAACTCGACCTGCATCCCGGCGACCGTCTCCTGGACATCGGGTGCGGCTGGGGAGGCCTCGCGCGCTATGCCGCTGAACGGTACGGGTGCACGGTGACAGCCGTCAACATTTCAGAGGAGCAGATCAAACACGCGAGAGAAACCTGCAAGGGACTGCCCGTCGACGTTGTCGCCACCGATTACCGGCGAATCAGTGGGTACTATGACAAAATCGTGTCCGTCGGCATGTTTGAACACGTGGGAAGGAAAAAT
>JAGYOR010000093.1 GCA_018399535.1 Deltaproteobacteria bacterium
ATTCGACGGCGCGCGGGTTGATGCCATCGCCGGGCAGGCCGGGGTCAACAAAGCGACGCTCTATTATCACATCGGCGACAAGGAGGCCCTTTACCGGCTGGTGTTGCGCAACGTCATCACCGACACGGTGGACCAGATCGAAGCGGCGCTGTCGACCCTTTCCGCGCCGGAAGAAAAACTTCGGGCCTATGTGCGGATTTTCGCCGGTTCGGCCGCGGACAACCCCGGCATGGCGCCCATCATGATGCGGGAGCTGGCTTCGGGGTCGAAGAACCTGCCCGACGAGATAGCGCTTATTTACGGCCGGACGATCGACCTGGTCACGGAGATTCTTGAAGAGGGAACAAGACAGGGCGTCTTCATAAAGGTGTCGCCGCTGCTCATCTATGTGATGGTGGCGGGCGGGGTCGTCCTGTACCGGCTGACCGACCCGGTACGGGAGCGTCTCGCCGTTGAAGCGGGCAAGCGTTACGATGTCGAGGGGGGCGAAGAAGAGGGGATCATCAGGGAAATAGAAACCATAATAATGAACGCCGTCATGAAGCGTGGAATGAACGGGGAGGCGTGATGAACCGAGTTTTGAAAGCACGGATCGCGTCTTTTACCCGGGTATGCCTGGCGGCAGCCATACTCGCCGCGGCCGGTTGTTCCGTTGAACCCCCGGACGCCGTCGAGTCAACACGGCCGGTCGCCGTGGCCGAAGTGGAGCCTTACGAGGTCATGGACTCGAAGTGTTTCAGCGGCGTCATATGCGAGCGCGACCTGGTCAAGCTGTCGTTCCGCGTGGCGGGCATGGTGGAAGGAATTCCCGTGGAGGAAGGGGGTTTCGTGCGCAAGGGCGAGCTCCTGGCCCGCCTTGATCCCCGGGATTACCAGCTGCAATACGACGCCGTCAAGGCCGAGCATGACAAGGTGATCGCCGAGGTCAAGCGCTACAAGGAACTCTACGCACGGAAAAATATCACTGAAAGCGAATACGAAAAGGCGATTGCCGGGGAAACGCAGATCAAGGCCAAACTCCGGTCCGCCGAGAACGCCCTGCGGGACACCCGGCTCGCGGCGCCCTTCGACGGGTTCGCCCAGGCCCTTTACGTGAGTGAAAAAGAAATGGTCGACGCGGGGACCCTTGTCGTTTCGCTGGTGGACGTGTCGACGCTGATCGTGGAAACGAATGTTCCGCCGGCCTTTTACCTGTTGCGGGATCGTTTCGAGAGCTTTTCTTTCACCTCCACGCATTGTCCCGGCCGGGTCTATCCCCTGGAGCTGATCGGGATGACGGCGAAGGCCGACACGGGCAACCTGTACCGGATCCGCCTTCGGTACCGTCCGGAACAGGACTGCCTCCTGGCGCCCGGCATGAGCGTGCGCGTGCAAATACGGTACCGACGGGATTACCACGCGCCGGTCTGCATTCCCGTAACGGCGGTAGTAGACGCCGACAACGGGGACCGCTTTGTCTGGTTCTACCGGGACGGCAGGGTGACAAAGCGGCCGGTGGAAACGGGCATGGTCAATCCGGACGGAAGCGTCGAGATACTGGCGGGTCTTGCTCCCGGCGACGTGATCGTCACGGCGGGAATCCACAGCCTGGCCGACGGGCAAGCCGTCAGAACGGCTCGATAGGTTTGTCATGAGCATCACCGAACTGTCCTTCAGGCACAGCCGGCTCGTCTGGTTTCTTCTCGTCGCTCTCGTGGCGGGGGGCGTTGCTTCCTACGTCATGATGAGCAAACTGGAAGACCCGGAAATAAAGATCAAAACAGCGCTGGTCATCACGCCTTATCCGGGCGCCTCCACGAATGAGGTGGAACTGACGGTGACGGACCATCTGGAGGCTGCCATCAAGGCAATGGGCGACATTCGGGAAATCCGTTCCCGCTCTGTTCCCAACATGTCAGAGATCATGGTGACCCTTCGGAACACCATCGCCGACGACGAGGTTGAACAATACTGGGACGTCCTCCGCAAGAACATCGCCGACGCGACATCCGGGCTCCCCAGCGGCGCGTCGGAGCCCCTGGTCTTTGACGATTTCGGCGACGTGTTCGGGCTCTTTTACGCGATGGCCTCGGACGGCCATTCCTACGAAGACATGAGCCGCCGGGCCGACGAGTTGAAGCGGCGGCTGCTCGCGATCGAAGGAGTTCGGCGGGTCCACATCAACGGCGAACAGGACGCGGTAATCAACATCAACCTGGAAGAACACAAGCTGTCCACGCTGGGCGTGCATCCGGCCCAGATCATCGCGGCGGTGAACAACCAGACGTCCAGCGTCTACGCCGGCGCATACGAAACACCGGACAGGACGCTGCGCATCGCCGTGGACCACCAGCTGAAGTCGATCAGGGAAATAGAAGACATTGTGATCCAGGGTTCCGGTTCATCCCAGGTAAAACTCGGGGATATCGCCCGGATCGAGCGCGATTACGAGGACCCTCCGGCGCCGAAAATGTTCCGGGATAATTATCCGGCCCTGGGGATTTCCGTTTCCATGGAGTCGGGGGAAAATATCATCACCATCGGCGACCGGGTGGCGCGGTACGTTGAACAGTTCACCGCCGAACTGCCCCACGGCATTCAATTCGAGAAGGTGTACTTCCAGTCCGACGAGGTGAACGCCGCCATCAATACCTTCGTGCTGAACCTTCTCACGTCGCTGGCCATCGTCATCATTCTTATCATGCTTCTGATGGGGCTCCGATCCGGCATCGTGGTGGGGACGAGCCTGCTCATCGCCATCGCCGGCACCTTTCCCATCCTGTTTCTGCTGGACGGCACCATTCAACGCGTGTCGCTGGGGGCCTTCGTCCTGGCCATGGGAATGCTGGTGGATAACGGCATTGTCGTGGTGGAGGGCATCTGGCGCGACCTGAAAAACGGCGTGGAATCCCGGCGGGCTGCGCTCATGACGCCGTCGGTCACGGCCATGCCCCTGCTGGGGGCGACGCTAATCGCCATTTTTGCCTTTCTTCCCGCTTTTCTGTCGCCGGACGATACGGGAACCTACACGCGGGATCTCTTTCTCGTGCTGGCCATATCACTGCTTTTAAGCTGGGTGCTGGCCATGACGCAAATTCCCCTCATGGCCCACCGTCTGCTCGGCGTCTCCGAAAAACAGCGGGGGAAACCCCTCTACGATACCCGCTTCTTCCGGGTGATCAGGCGAATCATGGAGTGGTGCCTGCGTCACCCGGTTCACGTCCTGGTCAGCGTGGTGATTCTCCTGTGTATCTCGTTGTTTTCCTTCCAGTTTGTCAAGCAGTCCTTTTTCCCGGAATTCGTCTACAAGCAGGCCTACCTGGAATACCGCCCCCCGGCCGGGACCAGTCCTCACAAGACGGAGGCGGACCTGCGGGAGATTACAGACTGGCTGCTCGAACAGCCGGGGGTGCTCGCCGTGACTGGCAGCGTGGGGGAAACGCCCACGCGGTACAACCTGACCCGGCTCATCGCGGAACGCAACCCGTCCTATGGCGAACTTATTATCGAGTTCGCCGATTACGAAACCCGGGTGGCCCTGAAACCGGTCATCGAGGATCGCGTGAGAGCGCGCTATCCGGAGGCCTATTCCAGGGTGGTGAACTACAAGATCATCTTTTCTCAGAACCTGGTGGAATTGGAATTCAGCGGGCCGGACAGTTCAGTGCTGCGGAACCTGGCAGGACGTGCGGAGAAAATCATGGCCGACGCGGCCCGGGTGGACAAGGCGACTATCCGTAATAACTGGGAACCCGCCACGCCCTGCCTGCAGGTGGGCTATCACGTGTTCGACGGCAAGCGCAGCCGGATCGAGAGAAGCAACATCGGCATGTCATTGATGGCGGCCACCTCGGGACTGCCCGTGGCGCGCTATTTTGAAGACGACCGGGAGTTGCCCGTGTACGTGAGGATAACCGGCGAGGAAGGCGAACGGATAGGAACCCTCGAAAACGTGCCCGTGTGGGGACTTAATATTTTCGGTATCCCGATGGAAGGCGTCGTGTCGCGGGAGCTTCCTCTCGACCGGATTGAAAAGGAACTGATGAAACCGACGCCTTTGAGCTCGGTGGCTTCCGTGGACCTGGACTGGGAAAACCCCATCGTGCGGCGCGTTGACGGACAGCGGGCCATCAAGGCGCAGTGCGATCCCCTTCCGGAATACACCGCCGCCGATGTCCTGCGCGAGATCGGTCCCGCTATACGGGCCATGGATCTGCCCGAGGGATATGCCTGGCGGTGGCGGGGAGAGAAGGGCGACCAGCAGAAGGCCCTGCGCTACATCCTTCTTTTTCTGCCCGTCACGATCCTGCTCAGCGTGGTGGTGCTGCTTATGCTCTTCGACAGCTACCGGAAACTCATCATTATTTTCCTGAGCATACTGTTTTCCATCATCGGCATCGTGCCGGCCCTGCTCCTGATGAACGTCGAGTTCGGATTCCTTACCATCGTGGGTTCCATCGGACTCATGGGCATGATGATCAAGAACGGCGTGGTCCTGATAGACGAGATCGACAGGTACCGCGAGCGAATGGACGACCGTCGAAAGGCTGTCATAGAGGCTTCCCTGTCAAGAGTGCGTCCCGTCTTCATGGCATCGGCAACAACGGCCCTGGGCATGATGCCGCTCCTGACGGATCCTTTCTTCAACAGCGTGTCCTACACCATAATAGGCGGTCTCATGGTGGGAACGATAATAACACTCTTTGTCGCGCCGGTTCTCTACTTCATTTTTTTCGGCGACGAACCGCCGCGGACAGCCGCAGACATTCAACAGGAACGGGAGATGTCATGAGGTACAGACTGGCAACAGGCATCGTCCTGGCGCTGGCGCTTGCCTGCTTTCAGGAAAGCACCGCCGGGACCCTCATCACGCTCGAGGGCTGCCGCGAGCGGGCCATCGTAAACAGCGAAGACCTGAGGGCGGAGAAAACACGCCGTGAGCAGGCGCACCTGCGAACCAGGGAACAACGGACTCACTACCTTCCCAAGGTAACAGCCTCGGGCCATTATCTCAACAGCAGGAGCCGGTTCGAGTGGGACGTGAGCCCCTCCCTCTTCGACCCCCTGGGCAGGATCATTTCACCCGGCTCCATCAATCCCCTCACCGGCCGGCCCATCAACGATGTAAGCGGACACCACGTCATGAAACAGACGGCGTACTACACCAGGGTCCAGGCGGAACAGCCGCTCTACATGGGCGGAAAGATAAGCGCAGCCAACCGCATGTCGGAAATGGCGGAACACATCAGCCTGAAGGCCGTTGAAGACAGGCGGCTGGACGTTGTCGTCGAGGCCGATCATAACTACTGGCGCTTCGTGGCCGTAGGCGAAAAACTCCAGGCCGCCCGTACATACGTGGAACTTCTTGAAGCCCTGGAGGCGAAGGTGAGTCACGCCGTGGAGACGGGGCTGGCGCACCGGAACGAACTGCTCAAGGTACGGGTGCGGCGCAACGAAGCCCTGCTGGACCTGGAACGGGCGAAAAACGGGCGCGAACTGCTGCGCATGTCCCTGTGCCGGATCATGGGTCTTGATCCCGACACTTCCCTGGAGATCGCCGACAAGGAAATCACCATTCCGTCCGCGGATGAAATACCCGAGGCCCCTGCTCTCTCGGTGGCGGACCGGCCGGACTACCGGATGCTGGAAGACAAGGTGGACCTGCAGCGCGAGAACGAGCGGCTGGTGCGGTCCGATTTTCTTCCCCGGATCGGGCTCACCGCCGGCTACCATTACCTGGGCGGCGTCGAACTCTACCAGACTTCCCTCGAGGGACGCGGCTACTACCTGATGGCCTCGGCCGAAATCCCGCTCTGGCAGTGGGGGGAAGGAAAATACAAGACACAATCGGCGAAACTCGACTCACACATCGCCGAGCTCGAACTGGAAAAATATAAAAAACTGATGGAACTCGAGATCCGGCAGGCCTTCTTCGCCATGTCCGAAGCCCACAGCAGGTGCGCCATGACGGCGACGGCGCTGGAAGAAGCCGAGGCGAACACGGAAATGAGCCGCGATTTTTACGAACTCGGAATGGAACAACTGACCGACCACCTCGAAGCCCAGGCCCGCCGCCAGCAGGCTGAGGCCGAGAACATCGCCGCCAGGGCCGAATTCAAAATTGAAGAAACCAACTACCGCCACAGCCTGGGTGAATGTCCCTGACTTATTGTTTGAATCCAGACGGCATGGGGAGTTGCCGGGTCTTTCGTCGTTTCAAACGTGAAAGAAAGCGTGGTTTGTTTTTTTTATGGATGCAATTTTTTCCACCTCGAAAATCAACAACGATCGAGGATTGAGGAGATCGGTTTGTATTGACATGAACAATAACGTTGTATAGGTTTGAGTGTCCAGACTGAAAAAACAAACAAGAAGAAAGGAAAGATACATGAAAAAAACATTGCTGATTCTGTGTGGAGGTCTCCTGGTTTTTATGTTTGCTTCACCCGCAAATAGTGCTGAAGGTCCCTACGTTGGTGTAAAGGCGGGCCTTGCGATGCTGAGTGATGCGGACGTAAAGGACGCGACTTTACCGGGAGTGCCTCATGAAATGGCGTTCGATTCGGGCGTTGCCCTCGCGGTTGCAGCGGGTTACGAGTACCAGTGGGTACGGGGGGAACTCGAAATCGCTTATCAGAAAAACGATATAGACAGCATTACAGTAGCAGGTGCTCCACTGAAATTAAGCGGTGATGCTTCCAACCTTTCTTTTTTGTTAAACGGCTATTTTGATATTAAAAATGAGACGGCCCTGACACCCTTCATAAGTGCCGGTATTGGTTTTGCCCAGGTTGATGTCAGTGATATTATAAATTCGGCTGGTGTCCTCGCTCAGCGTGGAGGTGATGAAACCGTCTTCGCCTACCAGGTTGGCGCCGGTTTGGGATACGACGTAAACGAATATGTAACTATTGACCTGACCTATCGCTACTATGGAACAGGTGATGTGAAGTGGAATCCACAATTGGAAATGGAGAACGCAAGTCATAACATATACCTGGGTCTGAGGTACGCATTCTGATTTTCAATATCTGATATTACTTATACTGTTGGACGAAGGGCTTGACGTGATCTGTATGGCGGTGTCAGGCCCTTTGTTATGCTGTCAGTGCCCTCATATAGATAGCATGCGCGCGGGTATAACGCACTTGGGTCGTCGGGATCAGCCGGCGTCCCGGATTTTCCTGTGGCGGTAATACCTGAGTGGAATCACGACGACGAAGAAGGGTATCATGTACATGGCCGCCACCATCGGTTCGATGGGGCCGAAAAACTCCGAGGAAAAGACGATGACAAGCACATTGTTTATGTTTGTCATCATGACGGCGCCGGCCAGCTGGTTTTCGAGAGAGCTTGTTCAGAAGAATCAGGGCATGGCTCCGTTGGCCTACCGGGTGGTGCAGCATGGGGTCTATGTGATGCCATTCTTTATCAATCCCAGTTTCGCGAAGAAGTCTGGTTGCAAGCCATACGATGTGGAAGTGCTC
>JAGYOR010000094.1 GCA_018399535.1 Deltaproteobacteria bacterium
ATATGCCGGAAAATGATGCTCGAATAATACGTCGTACATTTCAGAGGGCGGAACGCCATGAGAAACAGGAATAAACGGGGCGACATCATGCAGGCGGCACTGGAGCTCATCGCGATGCAGGGGTTCCACAACGCCCCCATATCTGAGATCGCCACGAAGGCGGGCGTGGCGGCCGGTACAATCTACCGCTATTTTGAAAACAAAGATCTTCTGATCAG
Source organism: Deltaproteobacteria bacterium (assembly GCA_018399535.1). Taxonomy (GTDB): domain Bacteria; phylum Desulfobacterota; class Syntrophia; order Syntrophales; family UBA2210; genus MLS-D. The sequence continues at coordinate 219 of JAGYOR010000094.1, forward strand.
GGAACTGTACAACGACCTTGAGGATACGATAGGAGAGGAGATACAAGAGGGATACCCGGTGGAAAAGCCGATCCGGGAACGTTTTATTTTTCTGCTGGACCGGTTGTTCGAATATTTCTTGCAACATCCGCTTCATTTTCGCTACATGGAGCAGTATTTCAATTCGCCCTACGGTATTTCCCTGCGCCGCGAAAAAGCGCTCGGAAAATTCGACAGGGAAGACATCATACAGGAAATACTCGAGGAAGGTGTATCACGGGAGATCATGAAAGACCTCCCCGTGGAGGTCCTGTTCGCTTTGATCTGCGGTCCCATGGTGGTTCTGCTGCGGGACCACATCCTCGGGTTTGTTGTTCTCAACAGGGAAATCGTCGGAAAAGTGACGGAAGCCTGCTGGGACGCCGTGCGGCGAAGTAGCGGTGAATCCGCCGGGGAATAATGTTGAACCCGGGGTTTTTATGGACGCGTAAGAGCGGGCTTAAAAAATTGTTTGTCTGTCGGGAAATAAGGAGACAAGGAACAATGAAGAGTAAGGGATGTATACAGCGAATTATCACGGCGTTTTTCATAACGGGGCTTGTAATGACCGCCGGATGTGAGAATGCCAAAAACGGCGCGCCCGTCGCGCAGCGACCGTCTCCCGAGGTGACGGTGACAACGGTGGCGCCGGAACGGCTCGAGCTGACCACTGAATTGCCGGGACGGACATCCGCGTACCGCGTGGCGGAAATACGACCGCAGGTGAGCGGCCTCATTCAGAAGCGCCTGTTTACGGAGGGCTCCGATGTCGCGGCCGGAGATATTCTTTACCAGATTGATCCGGCCACTTTTCGCACCGCCCGCGATACGGCGCGGGCCTCGCTTGCGCGCGCCAAGGCCAAACTGCCGCCGCTCCGGTCACGTGCCGAGCGGTACAGGAAGCTTCTCAAGGCGAACGCCATAAGCAGCCAGGAATATGACGACGCCGAGTCGGCCTTTCGCCAGGCCGACGCCGATATCGCTTACTGGGAAGCGGCCCTGGCGGCGGCATCGATTGATCTGGAGCATACATCCGTCACGGCGCCGATTTCAGGACGCATCGGCAGGTCGAACATAACGGAAGGGGCCCTGGTGACATCCCATCAACCGACGCCCATGGCGACGATTCGACAGCTTGACCCGATGTATGTCGATGTCCCGCAGTCAACGACCGAACTGTTGCGACTGGAAAAGCGTTTCGAGAATGGGGGACTGAATAATGACGACGGGAAACAGCAGAGTATACGACTTCTTCTCGAGGACGGGAGCACCTACCCGTTGAAGGGTGTGTTGGAATTCCGCGGTGTATCGGTTCATCCTTCAACTGGTACCGTGACGTTGCGGGCTGTTTTCCCAAATCCTGGAGGCATTCTGTTGCCGGGAATGTTTGTCAGGGCCGTGGTTCGGGAAGGCGTCGACGAGGCGGCCATTCTCATTCCGCAGGAATCTGTATCGCGCGATCCAAAGGGAGATCCTTTTGTCTTCATCGTGAATTCAGAAGGCACGGTCGAGCAGCGGAATCTCGATCTCGACCGCGCTATCGGCAACAGATGGCTCGTGAATTCGGGGGTTGTCCCGGGCGACCGGGTTATTGTTTCGGGAATACAGAAGGTACGGTCGGGAGTTTCGGTTACCGTACTCGACACTGATGACAAGCGTGCCGCATCCGACGGCAAAGCTGCCGCAGAAACAACTGAATCACACTGACGGGGGTCGCGATGCTGTCTAAATTTTTTCTTGAACGGCCGGTGTTTGCCTGGGTACTCGCCATCATAACGATGGCCGCGGGAGCGCTGGCGATCTACAATCTGCCGATTTCCCAGTATCCGCCCATCGCTCCGCCGACCATTTCGCTCTCGGCAACCTACCCGGGCGCCTCGGCGGAAACCGTTGAAAACAGCGTGACCCAGATCATCGAGCAGAAGATGACCGGTTTCGAGAATCTTCTTTACATGTCGGCCACCAGCGATTCCGCGGGTTCCTGCCGAATCGAGCTCACGTTCGAGGCCGGGACCGACCCCGATATTGCCTGGACCCAGGTCCAGAACAAGCTGCAGCTCGCCATGTCGAGCCTGCCCGACGTGGTTCAGAAACAGGGGGTCAGTGTACGGAAGTCAACAAGAAACTACCTGATGTTTATCGGGTTGATCTCCGAAGACGGCAGTATGGACGGCACGGATTTAAGAGATTACGGGAAATCCAACCTGGAGAGCGTCATCGCCCGGGTGCCCGGGGTCGGCGAGGTGGAGGTTTTCGGCGCCGGCTTCGCCATGCGCGTCTGGCTCGATCCCGACAAGCTCACGGCATACGGCCTTACGGCGGAAGATGTCATTACGGCGCTCAGGGCATACAACGTGGAGGTTTCGGCGGGGCAATTCGGCGGGGGACCCGCAGTGGAAGGGCAGCGCCTGAACGCCTCGATCGTCGTCCAGAATATGCTTACCACTCCGGATGAGTTTGCCGCTATTCCGGTTCGCATAGATTCAGACGGTGCCACTGTTCGAATACGGGACGTGGGCCGGACGGAATTGGGGACCGAGTATTACGACGTGGAAACTTCATATAACGGAAAGCCCAACGCGGGCATTGCCATACGCCAGGCCGCAGGCGCCAACGCCCTGGACGTTGCCGACGCCGTCAGGGCGAAGATGAAGGAGATGGGGCCGTTCCTGCCCGAGGGCATGAAGGTTGTGTATCCCATGGACAGCACTCCCTTTATTCGCGTGGCGATCAATGAGGTCGTGAAAACCCTTTTTGAGGCCATTCTCCTGGTGTTCCTGGTCATGTGGCTTTTTCTCGGCAACATGAGGGCAACCCTGATTCCTTCCATCGCTGTCCCGGTTGTTATTCTGGGTACCTTCGCAATTCTTGGAATATTCGGTTTTTCCGTGAACATGCTCACCATGTTCGCGATGGTTCTTGCGATCGGGCTTTTAGTCGACGACGCTATTGTGGTGGTCGAAAACGTGGAACGGATTATGGCCGAAGAAGGACTTTCCCCGCGTGAAGCAACGGCAAAGTCGATGGAGCAGATCACGAGCGCCCTCATCGGCATCGGACTGGTGCTGTCGGCGGTTTTCGGTCCCATGGCCTTTTTCCCGGGTTCCACCGGTATCATATATCGCCAGTTTTCCGTGACCATCATTTCCGCCATGCTCCTGTCGGTGGCCGTTGCATTGATCCTGACTCCCGTGCTGTGCGCGTCGCTTCTCAAGCCGGTGAAGGCGGGACATGAACCGTCCGACAGCGCGATATTCTTCCTGCGCCCCTTTTTCAGGCTGTTCGACCGGGCTTTCTTCGGCACGCGGAAAATGTACGTGCGACTGGTCGGTCATTCGTTGTCAAGGGGATTCCGTTACCTGGTCGTTTTTCTTGTGATTGTTGCGGCCATGGGATTTCTGTTCATGCGTATGCCCACTTCCTACCTGCCCGATGAAGACCAGGGGACGCTTCTTGTCCAGCTTATTCTTCCGAGCGGATCCACGCTGGAACAGACCAAGGCGGTTTCGAAACAAATCGAGGAGTACTTCCGGGAAAATGAACAGGAAGCGGTTGAATCAGTCATGATGTTGACGGGGTTCGGCTTTTCCGGAAGGGCCCAGAATAACGGCATGGTGTTCGCCAAGCTCAAGGACTGGGAACTTCGCGACCGGGACGACCTGAGAGTCGAGGCCGTAGCCGAGCGTGCGACAAAAAACCTGTCGAGCATTCGGGAAGCAATGGTATTCGCCTTTCCCCCACCGGCGGTCGTGGAACTGGGGCACGCCCAGGGGTTTGATTTCCAGTTGCTCGACCGTGGCGGTCTCGGGCATAAAAAATTAATGGAAGCCCAGTACATGCTCCTGGACCTTGCCGCCCGTGATCCCCGTTTGACGGCGGTTCGTCCAAACAGCATGGAAGACGTCTCGGAATACCGCATTGATGTGGATTGGGAAAAGGCCGGCGCCCTGGGTGTACCGATTACTTCCATACACAGGACGATTTCATCGATTCTGGGAGGCGCCTACGTAAACGATTTTATTCAGGGAGGCCGGGTAAAAAAGGTATATGTCCAGGCTGATGCACCGCATCGCATGCTTCCCGATGATCTCGAGAAGATTTATGTTCGGAACACTGAGGGAATGATGGTTCCATTCTCCTCTTTCGCTTCGGGCAGGTGGACGTCCGGATCACCCAGGCTGGCCCGGTTTAACGGGTTCCCGTCAATCAATATCTGGGGCGAGCCGGCGCCGGGGCAAAGCTCCGGAGAGGCCATGCAGGCAATGGAAGAAATAGTGACAAAGCTGCCCAGCGGAATCGGTTTCGACTGGGCCGGCCTTTCCTACCAGGAGCGCATATCAAGCTCCCAGGCGCCCCTTTTATACGCCTTTTCCATTTTTGTCATTTTCCTCAGCCTGGCGGCACTCTACGAGAGCTGGACCGTTCCCATCGCGGTGCTGCTGGTAGTTCCCCTTGGAGTAATCGGCGGCGTCATTGCTTCGAGTATGCGGGGACTGTCGAATGATGTCTATTTTCAGATAGGTCTTCTTACCATTCTCGGTCTGGGCACGAAGAACGCCATCCTGATCGTCCAGTTCGCCAAGGACGGAGTCAGACGGGGAATGAGCCTGGTAGAGGCCACCATCGAAGGAGCACGGCTGAGATTTCGACCAATTCTCATGACGTCGCTCGCATTCGGCTTCGGTGTTATGCCCCTCGCGCTGACCACCGGCGCCGGAGCGGGCGCACAGAATGCCATAGGAACCAGTGTGGCAGGCGGGGTTGTGACGGGGACCGTGCTGGTGCTGATTTTTTCACCGCTTTTCTACGTGTTGGTGGAACGGTTTTTCGGCAGGTCAAAGCGATCTGAATACCGGGAAGGAGACGACGAAATTCAGCGCGACACGGAATAATTAAAAAATATTTATTTCATCCGCGTTTTGATTGATTATGCCTCGTGGAAGGCAGACGGCAGGAGAATGATGAAAAAAAGAGAAGGCGTCCGACTGAGCATGCTCTGTGATATGAGCGAAATTGCGTCGCTTCTGGTTGGAAGCGAGAACCTGGAAAATTTTCTTCAGCGCACCGTCGTAATGGTGGCTGAACACCTCGATGTGCCGGTGTGCTCCATTTATATGTACGATGAAAAAAACCGTGAACTGGTGCTCAAAGCGACAACCGGGCTGAATCCCGAAGCGGTCAACCGGGTACAGATGAAACTGGGCGAGGGCCTGGTGGGCACCGTCATGAAAACTTATGAACCTATACTTGAAGCATCGTGTAGAAAGAATCCTCATTTCAAGTACATTGCCGAGATATTCGAAGAAGGATTTGAGTCTTTTCTCGCAGTTCCGATAGGACGGGGAAGGGAACGGATCGGGGTTCTCACAGTCCAGCATACCATTCCGGACTACTTTACTGAACTGGATGTCACGGCGCTTCGTGGAATTGCAGCCCAGCTTGCCGGGGTGACGGCCAACGCGCGGTTGCTGATGAGTCTCGATATACAGCCGGTTCCGTCTGTTACGGAGGAATTGTTTGAACGGTTGAGCTTCGTAGCTGGAAAGAGCGCCTCGGAAGGATACGCGTTCGGTTTGTCCACCATACTAGATCCCGCCAGAATAGAGGTTACGGAAGAGTCGGTCGGAATGCATGACGATGCAACCGTAGGTGATTTTCGGCGGGCCCTCGCCCGGACGGCCGAACAGCTGGAGGATCTGCAGAGTCGCCTTTCAAAAAAACTTCCCGAGGCGGCATCGCTTATTTTTGACGCCCATCACATGATTCTCAAGGATGAGGGCTTTTCACAACGTGTTGCCGGCCAGATGGAGGAAGGTGTGGCAGCCGGCGAAGCCGTACGAAACGCTTCAAATTACTATATCAGGATGTTCGCGTCGAGTTCACGGGACGCCCTGCGGGAAAAGGCCCTGGACGTAGAGGACCTGGCCCTTCGAATCATCGCCAACCTTCAGCCGTCTTCGAACCATCATGACGGGCCGGTGGCGGGTCGTGTCGTGATAACGGACAGGCTTTACCCTTCGGATATCCTTCGTCTGGCGGCGGAAGAGGTTCGGGGCGCCGTTCTTGTTGGAGGAGGCATCACGTCCCACGTAGCAATCCTGTCAAGGTCGCTTCAGTTTCCCCTGGTGATCTGCGACGAAATGGAATTGCTGAACCTGCCCCGGGGAACGCCGTTGCTTGTCGACGCCGACATGGGCAACATTTACGTGAACCCCTCGAGAGAAACGGTGGCCCGGTTTGAGCAAAGAAATGAAACGAAGAGTTCTCTTCAATCCCTGGCGAAAAACGTGACCGATACAACTGTTACCAGGGACGGCACGAGGATTCGACTCATGGCGAATATCAACATTCTCGGTGAACTTGAAATCGCACGAAGCCTGAAGGCCGAGGGAGTCGGCCTTTACCGGACCGAGTTCCCTTTTTTGATACGATCGAGCTATCCCTCTGAGGAAGAGCAGTACCGCATCTACCGACGCATGTTCGAGGAAATGAAGGGAAAGCCGGTGGTCGTCAGGACCCTCGACCTGGCCGGGGACAAGGTTCTGCCCTATGCTGAATCTATCAAGGAAGACAACCCGCAACTCGGCCTTCGGTCGCTGCGCTTCCTTTTTGAATACCGCGATATTTTTGAGCAACAGATCCGGGCCATACTTCGCGCGGCGGACGGCGCCGAGAACGCCGCAATTCTTTTTCCTCTCGTTTCGTCTATCGACGAATTCCGCGAAGCGCGCCAGTGCGTTTTTGACTGCCGGGACAGGCTGGCTGAGATGAATATTCCCCACCATCCTTCACCCCGCCTGGGAGCCATGATCGAAATTCCCGCCATCGTCGAAATTGTTGACGATATTGCAGAAGAGGTTGATTTCGCGTCTATCGGAACCAATGATTTCGTTCAGTACATGCTGGCGGCGGATAGGGGGAACGACCGTGTATTGCGATATTATCAACCGTATCATCCGGCCGTCCTGCGGGCGTTGAAGAAAATCGTGCAGAGCTTTGAACGACACGGAAAGGAAATTTCTCTCTGCGGGGAACAGGCCCATGACGTGGACTATCTGCCTTTCCTGGCAGGGATCGGCATCCGTACGTTAAGCATTGATCCACGCTGTATTCCCGCCGTGCAACGAACCCTCGCCGAGGGTACACTCGAGGAATGGGTG
>JAGYOR010000095.1 GCA_018399535.1 Deltaproteobacteria bacterium
CCGCAGCTCTTCGTTCCGCTTCTTTCATTATGTCGCGCCGCAGGCCGATTACCATGGCGTCCCTTGGACATGCCTCGACGCAAAGCGGCAACTGCTGATTCAAAAGCCGGTCGTGACAGAGGTCGCACTTGAACATTACGCCGTTTCCGGCGAGCGTGGGCATGATTTCGAGATATATCCCTATACCCGACTGTCGCTGGGGAATGTTCCAGGGACAGACACTACGGCACTTTGCGCCGCCGAAACAAAGGTCGGGATCGATGACGACCGAACCATCAGGATATTTGTGATTCGCCGTGAATGGGCAAAGTGTTGCGCAGGGAGGGTTGTCGCAGTGCATGCACCGTCTCGGCAGATACACGGTGCGGATTCCCCCGTCCACGGGAACATCCGCCCGTTGAACAAACAACTGCGTGTATGGGGTCAACCGGTCGTACACGTCCTTTCGCTTCGACCAGTCTTCGATCATGCCGCGCGGGAACAGCGGCGGAATCGGATCAACGGGATCGGGAATCCTGCTCAGGGCGCGCTCCCTGCACGCCGCGACGCAGAGAGGAACATCGTAATCAACGCACCCGTCACACCGTGTACAATCAATAAGCGTCGCCAGCGTTTCCGTGCCGGGTGAAGCCCCTGCCTCCTTGGGTGTCCCGGCGATACCGGAAAGGGCCGCCAGTCCCGCAGATACCTGCAAGAAATTTCTTCTCGTCAGTCGTGACACCGAATCCCCCCTTACATTTTCGTTTTTCAACCTGATACCGCTTCCGTCTTCTCCTTCGGTCCCGGTACGATTGTCGCCACACCGTTTATGCTGAAACCGATGGCGCCGTACTTGCACGATTTTCTCATGCACTGGAGACAACGGATACAGTCACTCTGATTCGCCCCTTCGTAAAACTTGATCCCCATGGGACAATTCCGGTAGCATTCGTCGCATCGAACGCATCGATCGGGGTAATACACCATCCGGAACACGCTCACCTTGTTAAAGAGCGAATAAATGGCTCCCAGCGGACAGAGTACCCTGCAAAAGGGCCGGCGGGTATACACCATGAGAACAAGCAGTAAAACCAGTATCGCCAGCTTACCGTAAAAGAGTGCTCCCCAGAGTTCCCGCAAATGCGGCTGCAGGAATGCCAGCGGAAGCCCCGCCTCCAGTGTACCCGCAGGGCAAATGTACTTGCAGAACCAGTTTTCTCCGTATCCGAAAACGTCGACGATCACAAGAGGAAATAATATGACGAACAGCGCGAGAACACCATATTTCACCCATGAGAGAAAGCGGGGAATTTCCATTTTTCGCGAGGGAATCTTGTGAAGCAACTCTTGCATGAACCCGAAGGGACACACCCAGGCACAGGGCATCCGGCCCACGAGACCGCCGACAAGACCGAGCATACCAATCACGTACAGTCCGAGATGGTATGACCCTGTCCTGAAAGACGGCCGGATCCCCGCGAAGAAAGTCTGAAGAGACCCCAGGGGACAGGCCCCTGTCGCCGCCGGGCAGGAGTAACAATTAAGCCCGGGAACACAGACACTCTTAAGTTCTCCCTGGTAAATGTTTTTTGTAAACGGGAAAAGCATCCAGGCATTACAGAGAAAGACCGAGACGGTCTGGATGAGACGCCTGATATCAACCATCAACCTACACCTATGCAGCTCAGGCAGATTGTGATCGCCTTTTCCCAGACCACCGAGGCTTCTCCCGCATTAATACCCGCGACAAGAAGCACGAGAAACAGGAGAACAAGTGCATATGAAACCAGGCTGCCTTTTGTTTCCATGTTTTTCATCTCTTCGCTGCACGGCAGAAACTTACCGCTCACAGGCTTCAAAAAGTTCGTTGATTTTCGCCTCGAATTCGCTTGTCGACTTCCAGCCGCCGATTTGCTTTTCGAGAACCCTGCCGTTCGATACAATTATTTTATAGGGAACAAAAGAAATATTAAAGGCCTTCATGACCTTCTCGCCGCCCCAGTATACCGGGAACGTCAGTCCCAACTGGTCCACCAGCCCCTGGATTTCTTCCGACGTGCCGAAATCGATGCTTACCACAAAAATACCGAGTCCTTCGTCGCCGTACTTCTCGTACATCTCCTGGTAAGCCGTCAACTCGCTCCGGCATGCCCCGCAGCGGGATGTCATTATCGAAATGAATATCGGACAGTTTTCTTCCCTGGTCAGCTGTTCAACGCCCGGCGCGTCGATTGCGACGACACTGTTCCGCGAAGCTTCGACATCAGCCGCTGCCGGACAAATAAATAAAAAAAACAAAACACATGCCCATAGCACAACAATTCGCAAATGCATCATTTACACTCTCTCTCCTCTATAACAAACGGTATGATGTTGATTTGCCGTCGATTTTTGGAGTATATGTTTTTTTTATACATGGGTCAACAAGCTACTTTGAACACCGGCGACTGGAACATGAAAACACCTTGCCGCCGGCGGTAAGTGACTGTCCATTTACTTATGTATGTAGTTGGATTAATAAAGATTATTGTTATAGAGATAATATAACGATTTAAGAATAATACTCGAGGTCTTTCACCAATATTTCACGTATGAACCGACGGGTCCGCTACATGCTGCTACGGCTGTTCGGCGGCAAATATCGCTTCCACGTCAGCATCCCGCTGCACATTCACGTCCATACGGGGGTTGTCCCTGAGACCGTCGCTCCACTTCAGAAAACGGTACCCCTTTTCCGGTACGGCTTCAACGAGGGCGCCTTCTCCCCCCGGTTCAACGGCCTGGACCGTGTTTCCCTTTATAGAACCGTTTTCGCCAGCCCGGTACTGCAACGTAAAAGGAATAATGAAATACCCGTATGATTGCCCCCGCGAAGGATTAGACAGGGGTTCTATCCTGAGTACGCACCATGCTGAACCGGGTCCCCTGACCTTCCATTCGAAAGAACCGCTGTTTTCAGCAGCCGCGCTGATAATTTCGAAAGTATCTTCAGCGCCCGCCATCCGGGAAAGAGACAGGCGAACCTTGTCGGGAATATTCCGCGTTTCCCAGGTAACTGTCACAACATCGCCGAGGGGCAAGATCGAACCCCTTTCCGGGGAGATAATATCGAGGTTCCCCTCCCTGACGGCAATCACGTAATAACTGTGGGATTTGAAGTCCTTGTTGACACCTCCTTCCATGCTGACGCGCCACGCCCCGTAACTGTTGCCATTGCAGGTCATTGATGACCAGTAGTAACGATTCGAAGAGACGTAGGGAAACCATTCCATGTTAGCAGCCTGGTTGTCGCCGCCCTTGAGAAGCGTTGACAGATCCCTTACATTTGGAAGGCGCCAATCGAAATACCCGCCGAAATTTTTGACGTTCAGGGCCTGAATATAGGAATGGGTATCACAGGGGCTTCCCGTGCATTCACCGCCGTTCCGAGTACCTTCATGACCGCCGTTGGTATCCGGATTGGGATCGAACCACGAGTAAGTATTACCGTTATGCCGGGGACCGGGGGTCCCCGTTTTCAGTTCCCAGATCAGCCCGGTAACATTGTCTCTCGTCATAATCCAGGCGCCGTCCTCGTCCACATGCCGGGCTCCGTCTGGCAATTCTTCTCCGCCGTGTCCGAGCTTGGTGTATGACGGCGGAGAAGGAACATACCGGGTATCGTCATGCAGGTATTCGTTTTGTGCGACACTTGGATGAGGCGCCGGAAGCATGCCGAGGTTCAAAAACAGAACGAACGTTATCAAGCGAATCAACGCGACACTATGTGATTCTTTCAAAAGCATATTTTAATAGATCCCTGCTCTTACCGGTGCCCGGAAAAAACCTTTGGTTCACTATCACCGGAACACAACATGGAATATGGACTGCATGATATGACTCATTGCCGTAACCGCCCAATGGACAATAAAACTGAAGAATACGGTCCCGTCGGCACAGTCCGCTCGGCGCCCGTTCCGCCGGTCGGAAAGCGGCGCCGAAACCGGAGCCTTCATTATTTTATTTATTCGGTATCATGTATGCCACAGCCTCGCCCGTATCCTTCCTGACAGCGCGCACATGGAAACAGCGTGACTTGTTCCCGTAGTAATTGACCAGGCCGTGATAAAAAGGCACTACCCAGGCAAGATCTTTGTCCAGGACATAGGTGGTGGACGTCCAGTACCCGTTTGGAACCGTATTGGGAAACCAGGCGGTATCTATGGAAGGATTATAGGTTTCACTGTTGACGAGTGATCCCAGTTCCCTTACATTGGGTAATCGCCAGTCGGAAAATCCTCCGAATTCCATCTCGTTTATAGCCTGAAGGAAGGAACCCGTGTCGCATGACGATCCGTCACAGCAACCGCCGTTCTGCGTGCCGGATTGGCCCCCGTTCGAATCCGGGTCGGGGTCATACCAGGTATAGGTGTTTCCCTTGAAGCGGAGACCCGGCAACGCACTCTTGACTTCCCAGATCATTCCCGTCTTGTTGTCACGGGTCATGAGCCACGGTCCTCCGTCATCTATATGATCGGCCGTTTCGGGAAGTTCAGCCCCCCCGTGTCCCAGTTTGGTATACGAACCCGGAGACTCTCCTGCCTGCTGGACCATGACGCGTGGCTTCCCATTCCTGGAGCCCGCCCCGGGGGATTGAGACGCCACATTCTCCCCCGTGCCGACTTTCGCGGAATCGCTTACGGCATCTACCCGCGATTCATCGACAATATCTCTGTCGCCCCGGAAATGTCTCGCCGAATCTTTACCTGCTACGGGCCAGGCCACAGCGTAGCAGACCATTCCGAGCACGGCGACCGCCATGCAGAACAACGCGGCTTTGAAAAGTCGTTCCATCGTTATCCCCCGATTGATTCGTGGTTCCTCCCGCTCATGATCAGTCATCGGACCTGGTGGCGGTATTCGGTGCTTGTCTCGGAATAAGCGGAAAAAACAAGAAGGGAGCGGATTTTGAAGAAATCGCTGAAATAAAATAAGCTCTTAAAAAGGATATTCATCTCTAAAATGACCACGGCAAAATGTCAAGATTTATTTCTCCCGACACCTGATTTTTATGGAAAAATCAGTAATTCGCGTCGCAGCCGGATTTCTCACTGTCGCACGAAGACGCCTGCTGTTCCGAACAGCCGGCGATTTATCAATCTTGACAAATCGCCCGCGACGTGGCATCAATCCTGAAAAAACACAAGGAGAAATATCTCATGTCTGACGTTGTATCTTTTTCTAAAGAAGGTCCTCTCGGTTTGATCACCGTGAATAATCCTCCAGTCAATGCCCTTTCCCAGGCAGTCCGGGCAGGACTCAAGGCCTCAGTGGAAAAAGGAATCGCCGACCCCGATGTAAAAGCCATGATCATTCTCTGCGCCGGCCGAACTTTCATAGCGGGCGCCGATATACGCGAATTCGGAAAGCCGCCGATGGAACCTCATTTGCCCGATGTCGTCCAGGTCATCGAAGATTCGACGAAACCGGTCATAGCCGCCATACACGGAACAGCTCTCGGCGGCGGTCTCGAGGTCTCTCTCGGCAGTCATTTTCGCATCGCCCATTCGAGCGCCCGAGTGGGAACTCCGGAAGTTAAACTCGGCCTTATTCCGGGCGCCGGCGCAACGCAGCGCCTCCCCCGCCTTGCCGGCGTTCAGGCGGCACTGGAAATAATCTCGTCAGGAAACCCGGTACCGGCGCCGAAAGCCAAGTCGCTGGGAATCATCGACGAGATAACGGACGGAGACCTGAAGGAAGCCGCGCTGGCCTATGCGAAACGCATCGTCGACGAAAAACTTCCCATCCGGAGAGTCAGCCAGATGGAACCCACACTGGATACACCTACCGTATTTGAAGATTTCACCAAGAGCATCGCCCGCAAGGCGCGTGGATTCCTGGCCCCCTACAAGTGCATCGAAGCTGTGAAAGCCGCGACCGAACTTCCCTTCCCCGAAGGCATGAAGCGCGAACGCGAAATTTTTACGGAACTGCAGGCCTCCGATCAATCGAAGGCCCAGCGTCATGTTTTCTTCGCCGAGCGTGAAGTGGTTCGTATTCCGGGACTTCCCGACGATCAGCCGACCCGGGACATCAAGTCCGTCGGCGTTCTCGGCGCGGGAACCATGGGCGGCGGCATAGCCATGTGTTTTGCAAACGCGGGAATCCCCGTTTATCTGCTCGATGTCAAACAGGATTTTATCGACAAAGGCATGGCCACCATCAAGAAAAACTACGCCAACACCGTGTCGAAAGGCAGGCTGAAACAGGAAGACATGGACAAGCGCATGTCTCTCATCAAGCCGACCCTTTCCTACGACGACCTGAAGGACGTCGATCTGGTCATCGAGGCCGTGTTTGAAGATATGGCAATCAAGAAGGAAGTGTTCCAGAAACTCGACGCCGTGTGCAAACCCGGCGCGATTCTCGCTTCCAACACGTCTTACCTGAATATCGATGATATCGCGGCGACAACGAAACGTCCCGAGGACGTCATGGGTACGCACTTCTTCAGCCCGGCCAACGTCATGAGGCTGCTTGAAAACGTGCGCGGTGGGAAAACATCACCGGAAGTCTACGCTACCGCCATGAAAATCGGCAAAAAGATCGGCAAGGTACCCGTTCTCGTCGGCGTCTGTGACGGGTTCGTGGGCAACCGGATGCTCGCCAAGAGAACCCGCGAATGTGGTTTCATGCTTGAAGAAGGCGCTCTGCCCTGGCAGATCGACAAGGTTATCTATGACTTCGGTTTCCCGATGGGACCCTACGCCATGGGCGACATGGCCGGCCTGGATGTCGGCTGGAGAAACCGGAAAGCCAAGTTCGACCAGCTCACCGAGCGCGAGAAAAAATGCAACATACTGGACAAGATCTGCGAGATGGGTCGTTACGGCCAGAAGACCGGCGCGGGATTTTATCAGTATGACGACAAGCGCAAGGCGACACCCGACCCACTCATCGAGGAGCTCATCATAAACCACTCGAAGGAAGTCGGCATTGAACGCCGCGAGATCAGCGACCAGGAAATCATCGAGCGCGCCATATACTCCATGATAAACGAAGGAGCAAAGATCCTCGAAGAAGGCATCGCGGCGAGGCCGCTCGATATCGACGTAGTCTGGATTTACGGTTACGGGTTCCCTGTTTACCGCGGCGGACCAATGTTCTACGCCGACCTCGTGGGGCTGGACAAGATTTACGAAGCCATCCTGAAATACCGCGACCTGGTCGGACCCGAATTCTGGACCCCTTCACCGCTTCTGGAAAAACTGGCGAAAGAAGGCAAGGGCTTCTACTC
>JAGYOR010000096.1 GCA_018399535.1 Deltaproteobacteria bacterium
ATCATGTTCTGAAACACGTCGCTTTCTCTCATGCCCGTCATGTACATGGCCCGCGCCAGAATATCCGTCCAGGCGTCGAGATCATGGGCCGTGTGAAATATGACGGTGGCCCGTCCGGTGGTCCCCGACGATGAATGAAGCCTCACCAGGCGGTCTTTCGGGACGGCGACGCATCCGTAGGGCCATGATTCCCGGAGGTCGTCTTTCGTGGTGAAGGGGATTCTACGAATATCGTCGAGCGAGCTGATGCCGGCGGGATCGAAATTGATACTCGAAAAGCGATCCTTGTAAAATTCCGACCGCGAGGCGGCTTCGACCGTTTTCTTCAGCCGCTCCAGTTGCAACGCCTCGAGGGTGTCTCGTTCCATGGTTTCTGTCGACCGGTCCCAGTACATTGTTCACTAATCCTCCAGAATCTTCGTAACTGCAAGCAGCCCGTATTACTACAACCGGCAACGTAATTTATCAAGTCAAAAGCGTTTTTCCGCGTGGAAACCGCCCGGTTTCGACCGTTGTTCAAAAAGAAGTCCGGCATTTTCGAACTGCAAAACATGAAAACAAAAAAAGCCCTTGTCCGAACAAACGGGCAAGGGCTGCATGCCGTAACCGGAAGGCCCGGCAAAACCGGGGCCGTCAGGCGAAACGGGATATGAAAGGCCCGTTTAATATTTGACGGCTATAACGGGGCAGTGGGCGCTCAGGATGATGTGCTGGGCCGTTGATCCCATGAGAAACTTGCCGACTTTTGATTTCTTCTGGACCCCGACGATAATCTCATCGGCCTTTTTCTCCTTCGCGAATTCCACGATATCTTCACCCGCCGAGAGGCCGTGAACAAGAAGGTGGGTTTCACAGGCAATGCCTTCTTTTTCGATTCGTTTCTTCGCGTGTTCGAGTGAGTCGCGAGCTTCGTTCACTTCGTCGACATCCTGTTTCGAACCGCCTTCGAGGGACGTCACCACGAAAATAGTTCCATTGTAATTTTTCGCGTGTTCGATGGCCGTGTCCAGCATTCTCATTGCGAGTTTCGAACTCCTGTAAGCAACGACGATGTTCATATCCCTCTTTTCCTCCTTGTTTTCTTAAAAACCGTTCATATAGTTTCAACGGATTCCCTCGGTAAAGACGGGCCGCCGAAGACTTCTCCGGTCGCGGTATTTCTCAGAGTTGCTTACGATCTTTAATTTTTATTAACATACCTTTTTCGCAAAAACAATCGATGATTGACGCCCAAAATCCGCGATTGGGTCAGTCTGTTCATGGTACAGACAGTTCAATATCCCGTTAATTCGGCGAGGCCTATACTGTCCGGCTCCTTCTTGCCCGGTCAATCCTTCGACAGAGGTTTCTCCTGAGCTCCGTCGAAGGACTCAGGATGACCGGGGTAAATAAGGTTCTGAGGATGACCGAGTTAAATAAGGGAGTTCTGCCTGCCCGGTCTATCCTTCGACTGGGCTCTACCCCTGCGGGGCACACGAGGATGACCGGGGCAAATAAGTGTCTCAGGATGACCGGTGTGGGGGTTATACCGGGAGACTCAGGATGACCGGGTTAAATGGGGTGAAGCTCTGTCGAAGGCCGGGCGTCTGCACCATCTCTTTTATATCCTTCGACTTTTTCATACTGTAAAATCTCTGAAGAACCTTACGAAACAAGTAATGTCGTCATACCGGCGCAGGCCGGTATCCAGTGTTTTTAAATATTTCCGGATTCACCTTTACGGGTACTATAGCCGGCCTCCGACGGCTATAGAATGATGGGAAGGGACATTATTAAAAGGTCTCACTGTGACGTTGCATACTGATGGCTCAATAAGATGAGTTAATAACGTGCTCTACAGAAAACCAATCGCGGATTCAGGGAGGCGGTTTTGCGGGTTTCAGGTTTTTCCTGTCACGGCGTTATCTTCTCTGGTACACTTTCGATCATTCGGCTGCAAAGAGCCGGACGGGTTCAGCCGGGGAGGACGAACGCACAATATGACGGTTTTCTCGAAGAAAAGCGCAATTCTTGTTACCTGCGCCAGGAACACGGCGAACCTGCTCGCGGGCGAAATCAGGACGCTCGGGTTTCCCGTCGCGGCCGAGCACGATTTCGGCGTTGAGACGGCGGGCACAATGGCGGACACAATGACACTGAATCTCTTCCTTCGAACCGGCCAGCGTGTTCTGTACAGAATAGCCGAAACGGAAGCATCCGATCCCCGCGGTTTGTACCGTTCGATTCGCACGCTTCCCTGGGAGCAACATATCGCCCCCGGGGAATACCTGACTGTTACGTCCGTCGTGAACACGCCTTCCATTCAGGATTCACGATTCGCGAACCTCACCGTCAAGGATGCTGTCGTCGACCGGCTGTCCGAGCATTTCGGAAAACGTCCCGATTCGGGACCGGAACGTACGGGAGTCGTCGTTCACTGTTACTGGAAACACGACCGCGCCGTCGTGTATTTCGACACATCGGGAGAACCGCTGTCAAGGCGGGGATACCGCCTGGTCTCCGTCGCGGCGCCCCTGCAGGAATCGCTCGCTGCGTCACTCATCAAGGCCTCGTCATGGGCGAAAGACGAACATTTCATCAATCCCATGTGCGGAAGCGGAACCTTCGCGATCGAAGCGGCGCTTATGGCACTCGACCGGGCGCCCGGCCTTACGAGAAACAACTATGGATTCATGCATATCAGGGGATACAGGGGCGCGACGTGGCGCGAATTACGAAACACGGCGAACCGTCAGTCGAAAAGCACTGCCGGCGTGCGCATTATCGCCACGGATATCGACGAATCGGCCGTCGACGCGGCCCGAAAAAACGCGGCGGCCGCGGGTGTGGAAAAATATATTGAATTTGCCCGCTGTTCTTTCGAAGACACCTTCATCCCCGAAGGCGCCGGTTTTGTCATGATGAATCCGGAATACGGAAAACGCCTGGGAGAACAACACCACCTTGAAACGACCTACCGGCATATCGGCGATTTCCTGAAACAAAAATGCCCGGGCCGACGGGCGGCTGTTTTTACGGGAAATCCCGTCCTCATGAAACATATCGGTCTTCGGACGAAGAAACGCATGATTTTTTTCAACGGTCCTATCGAGTGCCGGTTGCTCCTGTACGATCTCTACGAGGGAAGCGAAAAAAAGGACCGACGAGGCGGACGGAACGCGCCGCTTTCCCCACGGGCAAACTCAGGGGATATTCACCGGGCATAAGGTGCATTTTTGCCTTGCAACTTCTATTCCCCGTCTTTACACTGCTTCAAGGATGTGCACGAAGAATCACCGTCGCGAGCATCCGGTACAAAAACATGAGGGAGAACAAGCACGCCCATGACTCCGACAGCCACTCACAGGTGGCAACACTCGCTTGTGACGCCTGAAGAAGCTATACAGGCGATTGAACCGGGAATGAAAATTTTTCTGGGAACGGGATGCGCCGAGCCCAGGACGCTTATACAGGCCATAACGGCGTCGAACGCGAGAAATCTCCGCGATCTTGATTTCATTCAGCTTCTGAGCCTGGGGGACGCCCTGCCCAAGGACCAGACCTCTGAACATAAATACCGCCTGAAAACCTTTTTTTCCGGGTACGTGGCAAGCGACGCGATCCAGCAGGGACGAATCGACTTCATTCCCACGGCCTCCTCGCAGGTACCCCTGCTTGTCACCGCCGGCATTATCGACGTGGATGCCGCGCTCGTTCAGATCACGCCGCCCGACAGGCGGGGATTCGTCAGCCTGGGTCTCTCCGTGGACGCGGCCCGGCGCGCCATGGAACGGGCGACGCTCGTCATCGGTGAAATCAACTACGATATTCCCTACACCATGGGCGACACCTTCGCTCACATCAGCAACTTCGATCTTCTGGTCGAATCCGACCAGCCGCCCCATTATTTTCCACGCTGGCCTGTTCCCGATGTTTACAAAAAGCTTGCCGAGAACGTGGCATCCATGGTGGAAGATGGCAGTTGCATCGCCTTTTCTTTCGGCCCCGTCTTCGAAGCGCTTGTCGAACCGTTGTCCCGCAAGCGGGATCTCAGCGTTCATTCCATCATCATGACCGACGCGCTCATGGAAGTGATCAAGAGCGGCGCCGTGACGAACAGGAACAAGCGTTTTTTCAGAAACAAGAGCGTCGTGAGTTACGCCCAGGGAACGAAGGAACTCTATCGCTGGCTCGACAGGAATCCACTCGTCGAATTCCAGGGTATTGACACGGTCATGGATCCCCGGATCATGAGTATGAACGAGAAATATACCAAGATCCTGCCCGCCCGCCGGGTCGATCTTTCGGGAATCGTGGCGCTGCAGGTGGGAAGACAGAATGTAACGCTTGATCCCGGCGAAGTTCATTCGGTGTTCATGGGCGCCGCGCTCTCGCCGGGCGGCCGCACCATATTCGCGTTGCCGAGCCGGAATTATCACAACAAGCCCAACATTATTCTTTCGGCGAAAGACTACCCGAACCAGTTTACGAACCAGGAATCGCTGGATCTCATCATCACCGAATACGGCGTGGCCTCCATGCGAGGAAGAACCCAGCGGGAACGGGCGCTCGCGCTGATAGACATCGCACATCCGGACGATCGGTGGGAACTGGTCCAGCAGGCGAAAACCGCCAACATTCTCTACCAGGACCAGATGTACCTCACCGAGTCAGGCCATTGTTACCCCGACGACATCGCTCACCAGCACACGTTCAAAAACGGCCTGACCGTGTGGTTCCGCGCCATCAAGCCCTCCGACGAGGACGACATGCGCAAACTCTTCTACCGGTTCTCCGACAAGGCCGTTTATTACCGGTATTTCGCTCCCCTGAAGGCGATGCCCCACCAGCAGATGCAGGAATACGTCAATATCGATTACATCAACATCATGTCCATCGTGGGTATCATTCTGGAAGCCGGCGCGGAACACATTATCGCGGAAGCTCGATACGCCAACCTGCAGGACAGTTCCTATGCCGACGTGGCCTTCGTGGTTGATGAAAAGTACATCGGCGTGGGAATCGCGAAATACATGCTGGACTTGCTCATCAATACGGCGAAAAAACGGGGTATCAGAGGTTTCAAGGCGGATGTTCTCACAGTAAACAAACCCATGCTGAAAGTTTTTGAAAGTTCCCGGTATCCCATGCACGCCATCGTCAAATCAGGCGTTTACGAGGTCACCATCCCCTTCATCGACGAGCTGGAAGGCAAGAAAACATCCGCCGGCTGACCGGCCGGCGGCTCACATCGCCGGCGGAACATGATGCGACACGTCTGTCCGGGCGGCAGCATACCTCAAGAAGGAACAATCTGTTATGGATATAGCGACATTCATCGGCCTGGCGGCGGCCGTCCTCAGTTCACTTGCAATGACGCCCCAGGTAATCAAAATTTACCGCACCCGGCAAACGGGCGACCTGTCGCTCCCGGCCTTCCTGTCGCTGGCGACGGGCCTTTTTCTCTGGCTCGTCTACGGCGTCATGATAGGGGCCATGCCCGTCATTGTCGGCAACGCCGTGGGTTTTTCGCTGGTGATGTACGTGGTCGTCATGAAGTTGAAACAGACATAAAGGACAATACGCCTGACCGCGAACAGCGACTGTTCAGACACGCACGGGGGACCGCCCGACGGGTTACATGTCGGAATACACGATCTTCCCGGCCTCCTGCACATCGTAACCCGGCATGTTCCTGGTAATGCGCGACAGGGATGACGGTTCAAGGTAATCAAGGAAACGCCTCATCGGCGCCGTCGACATGAGTTCACCGGGAACAACGAGATCGAATCGCTCGTCTTTCAGGGGAATGAAGTCGAGCCCCAAGGGACGGGCCACGTATTCGATACCGAGCCCGCAGTCGGCCTCTTCAAAAAATATCTTCATGGCCGTTTCCATGTGCGAGTCGACGACGGCTGTTTCGCGTGGATGCTCCTCTTCACTGAACTCCGCCTCCCTGAAAAGGTAATCGGCAAGAAGCCGCGTTCCGGAGCCCTTGTTCCGCCCGACGAACCTGATGTTACGCCCGGCCAGGTCCTTCACGTTTCGAATACCCAGGGGATTTCCCCGCCTGATGATGATTCCCTGCTTCCGGTGCCAGAGGGTGATCACGGACAGCTGTCGATTGCCGAGGCGGCTTTTCACGTAGGGAATATTGTATTCACCCGTAGCCATGTCGAGAATGTGCACACAGCACGCCTGGCATTTGCCGTGCACCAGCGCCTCGACGCCGCCCGCGCTACCCACGGGCGCGTAGAACGCTATCGCTTCCGGCACATTCTCCCTGGAATAGAGGGCGAGCAGTCGGCAGAAAAGAACATCGTCGCTTCCGGCAAAAAAAATGTCGCGCTCCCGTTCCACGTTCTCGTCGATCCACCGCATCACGTGGCTCCGGGGGAAAAGCCATTTCCCCGCTATGCGCACGCGCGGCACGTTCCCGTCACGAACAAGCTGGTATACCTTTTTTTCATTGAGCCTCAGAAGTTCTGAAAGCTCCCTGGTCGTCAACATCTCATTCATGACGGATCCTCCTCTTGCGTCGTGATGTGCGGAACTCCCGGGGACGGTTCCCCGGCGCCGTCCGCCGTACGGAATCCGAACATTCGGCCGATGTCCGCCCCGGGATCATCCAGTTTCGCCTTGATGATAGCCGCGGCGCCTTCCGCTGCAACGCGGGGCGACTGCCCCACCCGGTAATCGATTGTCAATACATACAGCGTCCTGCTGTCGGACACTCCGATCACCTTCAGCGAAAGGCTTTGTACAAGCGTGGCGGTTTTCAACCGTCCCGGAAATTCAACCGTTTTCACCCGACTGCCTGTTACGTTGCCCGTAATGACCGCCTGCGCCCCCGTACCGCTTACCGCCTTGATGAGCTCAGCCCGGTTCACTCCATTTCCGTTGTTGGTTTGTACGGGCAGGTTGATCCGCTCGTAATCATAAATGGTATAGCCGCGGTTCATCAGTTCAACGGCCAGGTTGTCGGCAACGACGGCGCCCAAGTCGCCGATTCTTCCGAAAGGAGGAGAATCGCTCTCGCCTCCCATCCAGAGGGCAATGCAGTCTATAGCTCCCGCTTCGTTCGCCTCGATGTCGGAATTAACGGCCACTGTTATATCGGCGCTTTCCAGTGAGCGGTATGCCACGGTTCCGAGATTTATCGCGGCGGCTGGAACGGCGACGAGCGAA
>JAGYOR010000097.1 GCA_018399535.1 Deltaproteobacteria bacterium
GCAATGATCTTCCGGTCGCGGGCCCACTGCAGGAAGCGGGGATAATTGCCCGAGAGCGCCGGGTTCTGAATGCCTTCAGGCGCGGGAATGGCGTCGGTCATGAAAAGGGACGCCGGATGCCGCATCAGTTCCTCGACGATCGACTCGTTGCTGTATCCATGGTTGAGGACAGCGGCGAGTCCTCCGCTCTTTTTCGCTATTTCCACGGCGACGTCGAAGGGTTCCATGCCCCGCTTCCCGGCAATTTCATCAATGAAAAGGCCATCGTAACGGTTGAGTTCCTCGTGGTTCGCGTGGGTGATCTGAATATTCCCGGTACCGAATCCCAGGAAACGTTCGATGAGAGCGAATTCGTGTTTCAGCCTGGCAAGCATCTTCTGATCGTCGTATGCCCGCGGCACGTCCGCCAGGAACCACGCCGGCAGCACGACGTTGATGAAGGACTGTCCACAGTGATAGGCGTAGGTATCAAACCGGACGTCCACGCCCTCTTGTATCGCTTTGTCGATGCGGTCGAGCGCCTTTCCCCAGGTCTTGAATGTTCTCGTTCCGGCGAAAATCAGGTGGGAAAGTTGCAGGCGAACTCCTGTTTCGCGGGCGACGTCGAGCATTTCGTCGATGGCCAGGAGATTGTGCGGCATGTAACCGTCGAAGGGCATCACGTAATCGAGAAGAACGCGGGCCGTGTTAACCGGGTAACCGGGAGAAAGCGCCGAATAGGCCCTCATGTGCACGGACAGGACCTTGCCTTTTCTTTTGACAAGGCGGGCTATTTCCCGAAGCTCGTCTCCGGCGGCAAAAATTCCCGGTTCGTACTGCAATCCCAGGGAAATGCCGGCGGCGCCTTCGTCCATCGCCTGTTCCAGGAGCGCGAGCATTTCCTTCATTTCGTCCGGACCGAGGGGCGAGGCGTCGAAATCGCGGATCGATGTGCGGGTCGTACCGTGTCCCGCGAGATTCACCAGGTTGTGCGTCATCCCCTCCCGCTGAATATGGTCGAAATACTCGGCCATGGTACGCCAGGTTATACGGTACATGTCCCTGATGCGGCTCTCGATTCTCGCCATGAAAGGTGTATTTTTCTGAAACCCGGCGATGCCGTACCCGCACTGACCGGCAACGAATGTCGTCACGCCCTGAGCCGTGTAGGGAAGCTTGAGATCACCGCGCCCCGGAACGGGCATAATCCAGTCCATGTGCGAATGCGCGTCGATGATGCCGGGCATGACGACCAGGCCGGTGCAGTCCAGAACGGGCGCATCGGTTTCTATCGAGCGAGGAGAAACCTCTTCGATACGGTCGCCATCAATCAGTACATTCCCGCTGAAGGACCGCGTCCCCGTCCCGTCGACGACCAGGCCGTTTTTCAGAAGGACGCGCCGGTCGCCCCGTTCGTCTTCAAGGTAATTCCCGAACTGCCCCTCTTCCATGAAACCTCCCGGAACGTAATGTACGTGAATGAATTGCCGTGGAAACTGCGATAAGTTAATAAGTTAACTACGTCCCTCAGTATATTCAGGTTTTTAGTAGCTTGCAAATGGAAAACATGGTAAGGCGATTTTGGCGAAGGGGCGCACGCGATGGAGCAGTCCCCGGGGCCTTGAGGGCGGCATCCGGAAAAATGTTCGATCACGTTGACATGTGTCAGTTGTTGGTCGTTTAGATTAATTACAATATTTATTTAAGGAGGTAGTGCATGTCGTTAAACTCATTGGTTGATTCTCGCGATGTCCGCTTTACGCTTTTTGAGCTGCTGGAACTGGAGAAATTGAACAGGTTTGAAATCTTCAAGGATTTCGATCGATCCATTTACGAAGACACACTCGAGCTGGCTGAAAAAATCGCCGTCGAGGTCTTCTATCCCTCCAACAGCGACGGTGACAAGATCGGGTTAACGTACGATCCCAAGAATTACTCCGTCACGGTGCCTGAATCGTTTCACAAGGGGTTCCAGTCATACATGGAAGCCTGCTTCCACACCCTGGCCTTCTCACAGGACGAGGGGGGACTTGGCCTCCCCACGAGTATTTCCATGGCCTGCAGCGAGTATTTCAACGCGGGGAACACAGCGCTGACCATGTATTGCGGATCGGTCACCGGCGCGATGGCCCTGATCCTGAATTTCGGTTCGGATGAACTGAAGCAGATGTTCCTGCCCAAGATGTTTGAGGGCGTCTGGGGCGGCACGATGGCCCTGACCGAGCCGAGCGCCGGGTCCGACGTGGGCGCGCTCAAGTCGAAGGCGGTCAAGCAGGAAGACGGCACTTATCTCATCTCGGGCCAGAAAATTTTCATCAGCAACGGCGAGCACGACATGGCCGAGAACATCATTCATCCGACCCTGGCCAGAATCGAGGGTGATCCTCCCGGCACGAAAGGCATCTCCATCTTCATCGTACCGAAATACCTGGTCAATCCGGACGGCTCCCTGGGCGAGCGCAACGACATGGTCTGCGCGGGCATCGAGCACAAGATGGGTCTCAAGGGAAACGCCACGTCCACGCTGAGTTTCGGTGAAAACGGCAAGTGCGTCGGCTATCTCCTCGGGGAAGAACGTCAGGGCATGCCCATCATGTTCCAGCTCATGAACCAGGCCCGCATTCACACGGGCGTCCAGGCCGAGGCCTGTTCCAGCGCAAGCTACCTGCACGCTGTGACTTTCGCGCGCACCAGGATCCAGGGCGCCCATATCACTCAGGCCGCGGACAAGACCGCTCCCCGGGTCCCCATTATCGAACATCCCGACATCAAGCGGTCCCTCCTGTACATGAAGAGCACCGTCGAGGGGATGCGCATGCTCTGTCTCTTCCTGGCCTACCACGAAGATGTCATGCACGCGTCGAAAGATCCCGAGGAGGCAAAGGCGTCGAAGGGAATCGTCGAGATTCTTACCCCCATCGTCAAGGCGGGCATTTCCGACGAAGCCTGGCTCGTCACGTCCGAATCGATGCAGGTTCACGGCGGGTACGGCTACTGCCAGGAATACCCGGTTGAGCAGTACGCCCGCGACGTCAAGGTTTTCTGCATCTACGAAGGGACAAACGCGATTCAGTCCCTTGACCTCCAGATGCGCAAGCTCCTGATGAATCCCGAAATGTATAATTATTCGCAGCTCAGGAAACACATGAACGACGCCATCGACAAGGCGCGGGGCGTGGTTGACGAAAAGTACGTGGAGCCGGTCGAGCGCGGACTGGCAAAGCTCGACGAGGTCATCGAGATGATGAAGAAACAGCTGGGCGAAGGAAAAATCCTGCCCCTGGTCCTCAACGCGACGCCCTTCCAGCAGGCCATGTTCCCGCTCATCATGGCCTGGCTGCATCTGTGGAGCCTGTCGATCACGACTCCGAAGATGAAAGAGCTGGTGGGCGACGCCAAGGGTGAAGAACGGCAGAAGAAACTAGCCGACGATCCCGAATCGGCTTATTACAGCGGCCGCGTGCTTTCGTCGCAGCATTACATCAGGGCGGAATTTCCGAAATTCTTCGGGAAAATCGAAGCCCTGATGAACGCTGAAACGGCCGCCCTGAAGGCCGATTCAGCGGTGTTCACCGGAGCGCCTCTCGAGTAGCAAGCGCACAATATCAACAAACCACGGCCTCACGCCGACAACGCGTGAGGCCGTTTTTTATCGAAGACGAGAACCTCTGCCCTTGCACACCTCTTTGTTCCGTCATTACGGACAGGCAAAGCTCGATCCGTCAAGGCCTCCCGTGGTGGGAAATCCCGTTAACGGTTCATAAGTCTCGCCGCCGTGGGCAACCCGCGCATGTCAGGGGTATATTCCCGCTCCTACCGGGCATTCTTCAGGACGGGGAAGTCCCTCGGCCTCGGCTTCCAGCACCTTGAACAGGCACCGGTACCGGGGCGACGCCTTGAGCAATTTGGGTCCGACCGAAACAAGTTTTTCAACCTGCTCTTCGTTGAGTTTGAAGGACGTGGGCAGATCGAGATAATAACGTGAATCTTCACCGGGAATCTGCCCCGCCGCCTCGAAGTTGATTTCGATCACGTAGGGATCAACCTCGGCGGCGAAGGGAACAGGCGTGACCGAGCCGGGACACTGTTTCTCAAGCAGGTCGAGACAGGCCTGTTCGTCTTTCTGGGCCTGCACACGCTCATAGAGCGCCTCCCGGAGCCCGGCGACGCTGTCGTAACTATAGTTGTCCATCGCCACGGTCGCGGTCTTCGCGGCCACAGTGATGAGCCCCGGCGGCTTCTCGCTGAGACTGAGCGTGTCCCCGCCTCCGGTCCGCGCGTTGACGACGATCAGCACCAGCCGCTTGATCTCTCCCCTGTTGATGCGCGTGCGGATGAATCCCCGGTCGAAGGCGTCAAGCACCGCCCGCGCCCCGATGTTGTCGGACAGGCCGCCGTCCATGAGGTGCACGTGGCTGTTCTCTTTGTCCAGGTAGACCGACAGGTTCTTCGCGGCATTATAGCGCTGCGTGATCCAGCTTTCGGGCTCAAGGGCGTTCTTGTACCACCAGGGTTCCCGGTATCCGTCGGCAACGGGATAATTTTCCAGGCTGACAGGCGTCAGCAGGAAGGGAAATGCCGACGAAGCGGCCACCGCCCGCGCCACCTGGTAAGAATCCAGCCGGGAACCCATGGCGTCGAAATATTCCTGCGTGAACTCGAAACGCCGGTCGGCGCCCAGGTTGGTGGCGTTGAGAATCACGAAGGGCCGGCCGCCGCTCTCCAGGTCGTCGAATCCCGCGCCGTCGAAGATGTCCCGGTCGTACAGTTCCGCGGCCAGGTCGATGCGGCTGAAGTATGGCGAGGCGAGACGAAACAGGTTCACAGGGTTGAAAAGCCTTCTCGCCAGCCTCCCCTGGATATCGCGCTCAAGAAACTGTTCCCTGAAATCCTCAAAGAGCCGGTCCCGGAACAGCCCGTAATAAGCCGCGGTGAAGGAACCGCCCGATACCGACGAGATGCAGTCAACCTCATCGAGAAGGCGCCTTTCGCGCCCGTCGACACGAATGACCGTGTCGCGCAGGGCTTCCATGATCCCGTAGGACAGGGCCGCCGCCCGGGTACCGCCGCCGGAAAACATGAGGCAGATGAAGAGTGAATCACTGTTGTCCGGTCCCGCGTCGAGCGCGTCGAACCGGTAGCCCGATTCGGCGTCGAAATCAGGGTTCCGCTCGTTGACGGTGTAATGCGAGCATCCCGCGAAGGCGACGGCAAGCACGACGGCAACGACGGCTGCTGCGATGACATATCGTTTCATTTCGATCCCTCCATGAATTCGACGGTCATCGGAGTGAGGGACGATGTATTGCGCAGATCTATCTCGACGGTTTCAGGTGTAAAATTAAATGGTTGACCGAGGGCCACCTCGTAGCGGCCTCCTTCGAGTTCGAGTTTTCGATTGGTCATCCCCATGAACTGTCCGTTGATCTTTACGCGGCGCGCTCGAGGGAACAGTACCACCAGGTATTCCTTTGCCATGACGATCCTCCTTTCGTGACCGGATGCGACGCATCCGCCGGCGTTTTGACCGGCCCTGCCCCCGTACCCGGGGCGAACGAACCGGTGATACGACAATAGACGCATGTTTAAAGGAAGCGGAGTCAGGCCGTCACCCGGCAACGACGAGCACGCGGCTTGATTCGGATGGAGAAAATTCACGTTGGAAGGATTCGGACCTGGTCGGGGAAAGATTTTTATCGGGATAGCGTCATGATGGTTTTTTTACCAGTCTTGTTTCCTCTTTTCCAGAATGAATTCACTCGCGACAACGTCGGGAGCAACGCCATTCACGTTCACCCGACAAGACCTTTGCAGAACCCCGAAAAACCAGCAATCTCGTCATACCGGCGGAGGCCGGTATCCAGTGTTGCCAAGTACTTTCTGGATTCCCTCGGATCCAGTCCGGGGCAGGCTTGTCAAGCCCGGAATAACAGGAAGGGGCATTATTTCAAAGTTACCCGACTATTCTTTATCCTGATCGCATATGATGGAACAGTCTTCACAATTGTCGGTGCAGGGCTCGATGTGAATGTTTACCTGGCAGGGAGACAGGGCGGCCTGTATCTCGTTCTGAATCTCGTCGGCAACTGTATGGGCCTCTTCAATATTGGTGAATCTCGGCAACAGCAGGTGAAATTCTATGAACCGCTCCGCTCCGGCCTTGCGCGTCCTGAGTTTGTGCCATCCCGCTATGCGGTCGCCGTGCCCGATGATGATACAGCGTATACGTTCCAGCTCTTCCGGGGGAAGACTCGTATCCAGGAGACCGCTCATAGAGTTTTTCATGGTGATGTATGCCGCCCGTATAATGAGCACGGCCACGAAGAGAGCGGCTATCGGATCGAGCACCGCGTAACCCGTGATGCTGACAAGGACAAGGCCCGCCAGAACAGCGGCGGAACTCATGACATCGGCAATCATGTCCCTCGCCGTTGCTTCCAGGGCCAGGGAATCGGCAGCCCTTGCATTCCGGAGCGCGTAGCGGGAAATTCCCGTGTTTATCACGATGGCGAGGGCGGTCACGACTACACCAACGAGGGGCATCTTCACCACAACCCCGCCCAGCAGACGGTTTGCGGCTTCGTATATTATTATTCCCGCGGCCAGGAATATCACCGCGGCGATAAGCGCGCCGGCGACATTTTCCATCTTGCTGTGGCCGTAGGCGTGATCGCCGTCCGGCGGCCTGCTTGCCAGTTTTATTCCTATCAGCCCGATCACCGCCCCCGACAGATCGATGACGCTGTGAACCGCATCCGCCCGTATGCCCACGCTCCCGGTAATGATGCTTGCGATTACCTTCAGGGCAATCAGCGAGCTTATGGCCGCGATGACGATCTTGGCCGCTTTCTGCGGGTCGGGAGAAGACCGCCCGGTGGTTCCGCTGGTGTGTCGCTGTCGCATCCAGTTACCTCCCGCGAATTAAAAAACGGGGAATTGCTGGTCCTGTTGTTTGCACGCTCCCTGCAATCACATCCGGCCGCACGTTCCCGTTCCACCGCCGGTATGAGCTGCTCCGGAACGGACACTGTAGTACGGCGCCGCCGATGCGTCAATGTTGTACCGGGCCCCAAAATCCGCGATACATGGTGTCTGTTCATGGTATAAATAGTTCAACAGTCCGTTGATTCCGTCATTCGCACTTCGACAGGCTCAGT
>JAGYOR010000098.1 GCA_018399535.1 Deltaproteobacteria bacterium
GTGAGCGGACAGGCCGACGGTTCCCTTGCGGTCAACGCCTTCGGCATGAGCGCGGTGGGCGTCGCGGCCGGAAAGATTCTCGGGTACAAGGCTGTGGGGGCCATGGGTCTCTGGTCCTGTTTCCTGAAAGCTATCGGCTGTAACTTCCTGGTCAACATAGCCATTCTACTTGCCATTACGGCCGATGACGTGATCGGAAAGTTTTTCGGCATCTGGTTCCCCATCATGGCGTTCGTTTCAACGGGATTCGAGCACTGCGTGGCAAATATGTACTTTCTTCCCGCGGGCAAATTCCTGTGCGACCTGTATCCATCGGTTATAGCGGAGAAAGGCGGACTCCTGATGGCCAATGGCGGTTTGTCCTGGGCTGACGTCTGGCTGTGGAATCTCATTCCTGTTACGATAGGAAATATCTTCGGCGGGTTCCTCTTCATCGGGGTCACCTATTTCCTGATGTTCAGAAAGGATCTGCCCGCCGAGTAGGAACATCGATGTCGGCACTATCATGGGTAGTATTTATCATATGCGCGGCGGCGGTCGCCCTTCACTATCATTCGACGGGCGACTCCCGTTTTCTCCTTTTCGCCGTTCCCGCCCTGGCTCTGCTCCTGGTCATTCCCATGACCCTGGCCTGGATGAGCCGCCGGAGCTTTGCGCAGGCGGAGAAACGGTTCGAGCCGAAGGCACGGACGTGCGAAATAGGAAAGATATCGCCGGCGATGATCGGTGAAGTGGTACGGATATCGGGCGAGGTCCGGAAAATCAGCTTCAAGTGGCTGAACAGACCTCACTTCCACATCAGGGACGCAACGGCGCAGATACGGGTTATCATGTTCACCGCACCCGCCGACGACATTTCGGCGGGAGACAGCGTGGAATCAGTCGGCGTTGTGATGAAGTATCCGCTGACGAAAACCCGGCTCGTTATCTCCGCCGTCAGCGTCAAAAGGATTAAACGATAAAGGAGAATATCATGGACGGAAGAGAAGGTAGATGTACTTTTGGGTTTCTCCTGCTCGGGCTGGCGCCCGTTATGGCAGCGGCGGGAGGAAGCGCAATCGCGGTGTTCGTTTTTATTCTGGGATTGCTGGTCGCTACTACGGCGGCGTTTGCCTGACTCCGACAATCGCACTGAACGGACCCGCATGAGGGTCGTCCAGCTGTTGTACACCGGCGGCGCCCCGGCTGTGATCCGGGGCGCCGTTCCTCGTTCTGAAAAGAAAGTGAGTCCCCCGCAATTATGAAACGTTCACCGGCAATAATCGTCATCGGCGGCGGTCCCGCCGGCTTGATGGCGGCCGGACGCGCCGCGGAACGGGGAGTCGCGGTGACGCTCATCGAAAAAATGGAGCGTCCCGGAAAAAAACTGGGAATTACCGGCAAGGGACGCTGCAACATCACCAATAACCGTCCGCTGGATGAATTTCTCCGCCACTTCGGAACGGGCGGGCGTTTCCTCAAACCGAGTTTTTATGAATTTTTTGTGCCCGATCTCCTGGCGTTTCTCGCGTCACTGGGCGTGGAAACGGTGACGGAACGGGGAAGTCGCGTATTCCCCGCCGACAATCAGGCGGTTGAAGTCGTGAAAGCGCTGGCACACTGGACCCGTAAAACGGGCGCAGCGATAAAAACCCGGACCAGGGCGCTGGAACTGCTTCGTGACGGAAACGTAATAACCGGCGTCAGGGTGGAATCCAACCGCACAGGACAAGAGAAAATTTTCCGCGCCGACGCGGTTATTCTGGCAACGGGCGGCGCGAGTTATCCGCTTACCGGGTCCACCGGCGACGGCTACCGGCTGGCCGTCTCGGCCGGCCATGCCATCGTACCGGTCAGGCCCGCTCTTGTCCCCCTGGAGACGAAAGTCGACCGCGTAAAAGGTCTTCAGGACCTGACCCTGAAAAACGTCGCCGTTTCGCTGCGCATACACGGCCGGAAGCCGATCCGTGAATTCGGTGAAATGGCCTTTACTTCCTTCGGTGTCTCGGGACCGGTCATTCTCACTCTCAGCGGCCGGGCCGTGGACGCACTGGACGATGGCCTGGATGTGGAACTTTCCATCGACCTCAAGCCCGCCCTCGACGATAAAAAACTTGACGCCCGCCTGCTCAGGGATTTGAGGAACAACCCGAAAATGGAAACGCGCGATCTGCTCAGGGGTCTCCTTCCGCCGCCTCTTATTCCCCTGTGTCTCGACATGACGGGCGTACCCGACGACAGGACGGGAAACCAGGTCACCGCGGGTGATCGGCGCGCCCTTCGCCTCTGGTTAAAGGATTTCCGTCTTCCCGTAACGGGACACCGGCCCATCGAAGAGGCCATTATCACGGCGGGCGGCGTCAGCCTGCGGGAAGTGAACCCCAAAACCATGGAATCACGACTGGTAAAGGGGCTCTTCTTCTCCGGAGAGGTACTCGATATCAACGCCGATACCGGGGGATACAACCTGCAAGCCGCCTTTTCCACGGGTCACCTGGCAGGCGTCGCCGCCGCCGAAACAGGGAAGAACTGACACAACCGTATTCCCATGATGTTTTTAAGATTGTTTCTTACATAAAACCGCTTATAATTACATTATTTACACACGACAAGGAGCGGCGGTGAATGGATACGATACGGCTGTTCGAGTGGGAAGAAAAACATGAGCGTGTAATCCGGCTGGTCATAATCCCCGTGCTTTTTCTGCTCCTGGCGGGCGTATATTTTTTCGTCTATACCACCGGAGGAATCAAGTTTGTCTATTCCCACTCCATGTACGTGCCGATCCTGCTGGCCGGTTTTTTCCTCGGGATCAAGGGGGGCGTCGCCTTCGGCTTGCTGGGCGGCATTGTTCTGGGACCGTTCATGCCGATCGAGGTACCCAGCCGCGAATACCAGGATACGATCAACTGGGTCTATCGCGCCGGAATATTCACGCTCGTCGGCTTTCTTGGCGGGGCCTCCGCCGACGGCTTCCGTGCTTATATACGTCACCTCAAATTACTTTCAGCCAACCTGGAAACCACAAACAGGGACCTGCAACGTCTCGAGGAGCATTACCGGCTGAGCTTCCAGAACGCCTCAGACATTATCTGGACGACCGACAATGATTTAACCATTTTAGAAATATCGCCCAGTGTGGAAAAAATGCTGGGGTATGCCCCTGAAGAACTTGTCGGCAGTTCCCTTGCCAAACTGGTCAAGTCCCTGCAGCCCGAATCGATCGGCCGGGCGATGAACGAGCTCAAGGACGTTCTTCGAGGAAAAACCGTCTCCGCTTCCGTGTACCAGCTTGTCGCGAAGGACGGTTCCGTCAAGTACGGCGAGTTCAGCAGTTCTCCCATCAAGAGGGACGATAAGGTCGCGGGGATTGTTTCCGTCATTCGGGACATCACGGACCGCAAGCGTGGCGAAGAGCAACTCGCCGAAACGTTCATGAAAGTCAGAAAATCTCTGGACGCGACTGTCGCCGTCCTGGCGGCCACGGTGGAGGCCCGCGATCCCTACACGGCGGGACACCATCGCAGGGTGGGAGATCTCGCCCGGACCATCGCCCTGGAAATGGCCATGCCCGGCGACCTGGCCGATGGCGTGTTCACGGCGGGAATCATACATGACCTGGGCAAAATATCCATCCCGGCGGAAATCCTCAGCAAGCCGGGCGTATTGACGGATACGGAACGCATGCTCATCAAAACTCATCCGCAGTCGGGATACGATCTGCTGAAGAATATCGATTTCCCCTGGCCCGTGGCGCGAATGGTTCTCGAACATCATGAACGGATGGACGGTTCAGGCTACCCGAATGGATTAACCGGCGATCAGCTTCTACCGGAATCGAGAATTCTGGCCGTCGCGGACGTCGTGGAAGCCATCGCGTCGCACCGCCCGTACCGGCCGGCCCTGGGAATCGACGCCGCCCTGGAAGAGATTACCGAAAAAAGAGGCGTCCTCTATGATCCCGACGCCGTGGACGCCTGCGTTCGACTGTTCAGAGAAAAAAATTATCAACTCGTGGATTGACGCGCAGGAATCGACGGCACGTCGAGCCATGTAATGCGGGAATTATCGAAACCGGCTCAGGTATCGGCGCTCACTTCATCAACCGGGGTTATTTCGAGAATCCTGTCAACGTTGAACACGCGCTCACCGCCGCGCATGCGGCACCAGGCGGTCATGCCGATGAAAGGATGACCGTTGTATGACCGGTCTCCCACGGACAACGGCCTCACCCGGCGTCGGGATTTCTCGTCTTTTGCCTTCAGGTACAGAATTTCCAGGTCGTTCCCGCCGCTGATGGCGCCGCGGATCAGGGTGAGCTTGTCCTCGCGGGGACATCGTTTCTCCGCTTTTTCATATTGCAGGCCGGTGAGAAACCGCACGATTTTCCAGTCCATCAGGATGTGGCTCTTCTTGACCGGCTGTTTCAGGACGATTCCCTCCAGTGAAACACATCGCGAAAGCGCCACGTACATCTGCCCGTGGGCGAATGTGCCGCGGCCCACGTCAATGAGCGCGCGTTCGAAGGTTTTTCCCTGGCTCTTGTGGATCGTCACGGCGAAGGCAAGGCGAACCGGGTATTGGATGAAGGATCCCACCGGTTCAGAGGCAAGTTCTTTCCCCTTCAGAAAATACCGGTATATCTCCCACGTATAGGGGGCGATTTCCACCTCGAAACCGTTGTCGAGCACCGCGTTGATGACCTCGCCGCCTTCGCCGTCGTCCTCGAATCCGGTGACTTTCCCGATGGTGCCGTTGATCCACCGCCCGAAGGAATCATTGTTGAGCATCATGATCTGGGCGCCTTCTTTCAGTTTCAACTCCTCCGCCGTGGGCAGGTACTCTTTCTCGAATTTCCCTTCGACGTGCCCCCACGCCGTCCATGTCCCTCCGGGCAAGCGGGCGAGCCGGCTTTCGTTGATCTCGTCGGCCGTTTTATTGATGCTTGTAAGCGCTATGTAAAAATCGTCTTCCGGCGGTTCGAAGTCGGGATCACATCGGCTGTTCAGAACCGCCAGGTCCTCGTCGGTGACGGTGCGGTTCCGGATTCCATTGAGCAGGCGAATAAATTCGTGGTCTTTCTGGCGGTACACCGTTTCCAGCTCCACGAATTCCAGCTCCAGTTCCCGTAACGCGTGGGCGCTGAAAAAATAGGGACTTTCGTAGTGTTCCCGGAATATGTCCCGTTCCCGGCTCGTAACCACAGGCGGCAGCTGGTAAAGATCGCCGATGAAGATCATCCGGACGCCGCCGAAGGGAAGCTTCGCGTCGGGACCGTTGTAACGCAGGAAACGATCAACGCAATCCAGCAGGTCGGCGCGGACCATGGAAACTTCGTCAATCACGACGGCGTCGAGTTTCGTGTACACCGTGGGCTTGTCCTCGCCGGAACGCTTTTTCTTCCTGATCGACGAGGGAGTTACATTGGGCTTGAAATGAAAGAATGAATGGATCGTCTGGCCGCCCACGTTCACGGCCGCCACTCCCGTGGGCGCCAGGATCACGGCTTTTTTCTTCGTGTAAAATCGAAAATACTGGAGCAGCGTCGATTTGCCGGTGCCGGCCCTGCCCGTGATAAAGACATGCCGGTCAGAATCTTCCATCAGCTCCAGCGCTCGCCTGAACTGGGGATTGAAGTCTATGTCCTCTGGAATGCCCGTTCTGCCTGCCATAGTGAATACCAATCACCTGACGCCGAGTGTTTCGATACGGAACCGTTCGTCGTTCATTACCAATATCGCGCGAGAACGCGCTCCAGAATATCCCGCGGCAGGCTGTCCCTGTTTTCCCGCGTCACCTCGATCACGTCGCAGTCGGGACGCTTTTTGACGGACTCGATCAAACCATCGCCCTTCAGGGCGACAGTGGCGATCACCGTCCGGTCCGACGACAACAGTTCCGCGACCAGGTCCGTGAAGATCTTCGAAAAACATTCCATCCTGCCGATTTCATCAATGACGACGGGACATTCGGGTTCCCCGTCGCGGAAAGGTACAGCGGCGAGAAACCGTTCGAACCCGGCGACATCGACACCGTATTTTCCTACCGCGAACCGGCCCTGTATCTTCTCGTGGGCGAGGACGGCCCGTTTCCCGGCGGTGCTTACCAGAGAAAATCCCGTTCTCGCTCCCCCCTCCCGGATTTCTTCGGTATAAAATCCCACGGGATGAAGACTCTCCGCCGCTTCAAGAATCCGCCCGATCACGGTTGTTTTCCCCACTCCCGGCGCGCCCGTGATAAGTATATTTGTTTTTACTCTGTCTTCTTCCATGCATATCCTCCGTCTCCGGATCGTTTGTCACGGGTGACGACCTCCCGTCATTGGTTGTCAGCCTCGATGGATGGAAAAACCATCCGGCACGTTCTCCCGGTCGCGACTGGAATCTAACCTTCCTCCCGGTACAGGTGAACGGCCAGCCATAGCGCGCCTTCCGAGGCGCTCACGACGCTGTGCGGCGTTCCGGCGGACAGGAACAGGTAGTCCCCCTCCCGGAGAGAAACAGGTTCGTCTTTCACGCGAAGCTCGGCAGCGCCGCGAACAAGCATGACCCATTCGTCCTGTCGCTGCACGCACTCTTCAGGCACGAGGTTGCTCGAACTTACAATACGTTCGATGACAAGATTCCTGTGACGCAGAATCTCCCGGAAATGTTCCCCTGTCCGGGGCGGCCGTGAGTCGTCAAAAATATTGCCGGTATTCATGGTCCCCTTCTCTCCCCTGCGTTCAAGCCGGCCGGCCACAGGCATCGCGCCGGCCCGGAACATTCCGAAATCTTCATCTCCTGCCGGATAAGGGAATTCGGAGACGCTCACGGGTCACGGTGATCTTCCCCGGCATGTACTCCTAAATCCGGCTGATTGCTTTGTATCTTATCGAGTATCAGGAAGGCCGGTCAA
>JAGYOR010000099.1 GCA_018399535.1 Deltaproteobacteria bacterium
AGGCTCAGGATGAACGGGGGATTCAAAAATCCGTTCGTACTCGCGTGCCCGCCAGGGTAGAGCCCTTCGACAAGCTCAGGAGAGACCCTGTCGAAGTACGAATGGTGATGCCCCTTCCTTATCCCGGTCATCCTTCGACAGGCTCAGGATGAACGGGGAAATCCATTGCGCTCAGGACGAACGGGGGAATCTATTGCGTTCAGGGTGAACGGGTGAAAAATCATTTCTGCGCGTCTGCCCCCGAGCGACAAGACCCCCGGAGTATGTCGCTCCGGGGGTCTTGAGTTGTACGATACAATGGAAGAACCTGCTATTCTTCCGCCTCTTGACTTTCGGCGGCAGGC
Source organism: Deltaproteobacteria bacterium (assembly GCA_018399535.1). Lineage (GTDB taxonomy): Bacteria > Desulfobacterota > Syntrophia > Syntrophales > UBA2210 > MLS-D. Next base: position 345 of record JAGYOR010000099.1, read on the forward strand.
GCAGCAGCTTCCGCCGCCGGGGCCTGTTCAAGATCCATGGAGCGCCAGACGATCTCGGCAATATCGATGGACTTCATCGATTCTTCCCGGTCCCGGTCCTTGATACCGTCCGACAACATGGTCAGGCAGAAGGGACAGGCGACGGCGATTGTGTCGGCCCCGGCATCAATGGCCTGGTCCGTCCGCATATCGTTGATGCGCTCGCCGATATCCTCTTCCATCCACATGCGCGCGCCGCCGGCGCCACAGCAGAAGGATTTCTTGTGGTTGCTTCTCATTTCCACCAGGTTCATCCCCGGTACCGCCTGCAGGATTTTCCGGGGCTCATCGTAAATATCGTTGTAGCGGCCCAGGAAGCACGAATCGTGGTACGTCGTCACACCCTCGAGGGGCTTCTTCAGCGCGATCTTTCCTTCGGCGATGAGTTTCGCGATAATCTCGGTGTGGTGATACACCTCGTAGTTGCCGCCGAAGTGGGGATAATCCTTCTTCAGGGCGTTGTAGCCGTGCGGACAGGTGCAGATGATTTTTTTCACGCCGTAGCCGTTCATGACCTCGATGTTCGTCTGCGCCAGCGTCTGGTAAAGGTACTCGTTGCCGCCCCGCATTGCCGAGTCGCCGCAGCAGCCTTCCTCTTCCCCGAGAATGGCGAAACTCACGCCGGCTTCCTTGAGAATCTTCGCGAATGCCGTGGCGACCCGTTTTCCCTGGTCGTCGAACGATCCGGAGCAGCCCACGTAGAAGAGATACTCGACGTCGGGATTCTCGGCCATCGTGGGAATCTCCAGTTCCTTGGCCCAGTCGCCCCGCGTGTGCGCGCCGATGCCCCAGGGGTTGGAATTATTTTCCATGTTACGATAGGTAAGCTGCAGCTCCGGCGAGAAATCCGCCTCCATAAGCACCTTGTACTGGCGCATGCCGACGATCTTGGGCACATGCTCGATCATGGCCGGACAGTTTTCCATGCAGTACATGCAGTTGGTGCAGGCCCACAACTCCTCCAGCTCGATGACCTCGCCCACGAGCATCTTGTCGGGCTCGGGAATTTCGGGTTCGCCGCCGCTCTTTTTGGCCGCCGCCTGCGCGGCAAGCACCTGGGACGCTCTCGTTTCCCAGTGTTCTTTGATATCCTGGACAAGTTTTTTCGGCGACAGCGGCTTGCCCGAGAGGTACGCGGGGCAACCGTCCTGGCACCGGCCGCACTTGGTACAGGCGTCGGAATCGAAAATCTGTTTCCAGGGAAGCTCCTCCAACCGGCCCACGCCGAATGACTCGGCGTTTTCGAAATCCTCAATAGGCTTCAGGGCGCCCGTTGGTTCCAGCGACCGCATATAGAGATTCGCCGGCGTCGTTATCATGTGCAGGAGCCGCGAGTAGGGAATATAGGCGATAAAAACCATCGCGATGAGCGCGTGGACCCACCAGGTGATCTTGTGCAGCGTCAGGACCGTGCCGAAATCCATGCCGGTGAGCGTTTTTGAAAGCAGGTAGCCCGCGAAGGACCAGTTTCCCCAGGTAAACTCGTCCACGTTCACGTTCACGTGCAGCCGCAGGGCCTCAACCATAAAACCCGTCACGATGATGGCGGCAATAAGGAGGAGGACGACGGCGTCATCGGGAGTGTTGTCCGGTTTGCCCCGGTACCCCAGCAGATCGGGTTTCTGGATATAACGGCGGATGACGGCGAGCGTCACGCCGACCAGCACCGCCAGCCCGAATATTTCCATAACCAGGGAAAACCACAGGTAGAACGTTCCGTGAAAGAAAGGAAGTCCGAAATGGAACTGGGTGGCGTCCACGGCGGCGCCGAATATGAGTACAAAGAACCCGAAAAATATGAGCCCGTGAAAAATTCCGGCATAGGCCTCGCGGAAAGTCCGTGCCTGGAGCAGGCCGTTTATTATAAGCGACTTGATCCGCTCGCCGGGCTTATCGGTCCTGGTTTCGGGAAGCCCCAGTGCCTTCCACATGCGCCAGCGCCGGTACAACCCGTAGGCGAAAATCGCGAGGGACACTGCCGCAAAGACAAACAGCAATATCTCGTAAGATTGGGCGTTCCAGAATACCTCGCGCCCTTCGTGTCCTGGACCGAAAACGTATCCGCCGTGTGATGCCATAATGTCTCCTCCTCCTGGATGGATTGCGAGAACCCGCTGCCGAACCGTCTACGTGGAAGGCCCCGCGCGGGGAGTCGATGCGGCAGGCGACGCCGCCGTGCCGGGAGCCCGGTTCTCGGCTAGCGACTGTTCCGGGACATGCTGCGGGCGGGGGAAGATGTCCTTCCCCCGCCACGGTTTATTACAGAATTTTCTTGACCTCGGTCGTGATTTCGGGAATGACCTTGAACAGGTCATCCACGATGCCGTAGTCGGCCTTGGCAAAGATGGGCGCCTCGTCGTCCTTGTTGATGGCGACGATGTACTTGGATGAACCCATGCCCGCAAGGTGCTGAATAGCGCCGGAAATACCGCAGGCTATGTACAGGTTCGGTGAAACCACCTTGCCGGTCTGGCCCACCTGGTCTGTCTGGGGCCGCCAGCCGGCATCAACCGCCGCACGGGAGGCGCCGACAGCCGCGCCGAGAACGTTGGCCAGTTCTTCAATAATCTGGTAATTCTCCGGACCCTTCATGCCGCGACCGCCGGAAACGATGATGGTCGCTTCCGTCAGCTCGACCTTGCCCGAGGTATCCTTGCTTACGTCGGCAACCTTCGTCTTCAGCGCCGACGCGTCGACGCCCGCGTCGAACTTCTCGACCGCGCCCGCCTTGGCGTTTTCAACGACGGGGAACACGTTCGGCCTGAGCGAGGCCATCTGGGGAGAACCCGTAATTTCCATCTCGGCGAAGGCCTTGCCCGCATACACGGGACGTGTGGCGATCAGTTTGCCGCCTTCCAGCTTAAGCTCCGTGCAGTCGGTTGCCATGCCCGTGGCCAGCGAACCCACGAGCCGCGACGACAGGTCCTTCCCATCCACCGACGCGGCAAGCAGCAGGATCGCCGGATCCTTTTCCTTGACCAGTTTCGTCACGGCCGCCGCGTAGGCCTCAGTCGTGTATTTCTCAAAAACGGGATCGTCGGCCAGGTAGACCTTGTCGACGCCGTATTTTCCCAGCTCACCGGCGATGCCCTCGACACCCGAACCGAGAACAACGGCGCTGACTTCTTCTCCCGCCTCATCGGCGAGCTTGCGCGCCGCGCTCGCTATTTCAAAGGATACCTTGCGAAAGGCTCCGTCTCTCTGTTCCGCTACTATCAATATGCCATTAGCCATTTTTATCCTCCATTCCCTTCGCTTAGATTACCTTGGCCTCTTCCCTGAGAAGTTTGACCAGTTCGGCGGCCTTCTGGGCCGGTTCGTCGCCGGCGATCTTCTTGCCGGGCGCCCGTTCCGGAGGCGGCGTCATCCTGGCCACCTTCGCCTTCGGCTCGGCGGAAACGCCCAGTGCCGCGGCATCCTTCACGTCAACCGGTTTCTTCTTGGCTTTCATGATGCCGGGAAGCGAGGCATAACGGGGCTCGTTGAGACCCTTGGCGGCCGTAATCACGCAGGGAAGCGACGTTTCATAGGTGACCAGGCCTCCCTCGATCGCCTTTGTCGCTTTCGCGGAGGAGCCTTCCACTTCGAGCTTGGTGACCACCGTCACCGAGGGAAGCCCGAGCAGCTCCGCCAGAACGGAGCCCACCTGGCCCGCGTCATCGTCGATGGCGCGCATGCCGCAGAAAATAATGTCGGGAGACAGTTCCTTGATCGCCGCCGCGAGCGCGCTCGCCGTGGTGTAGGCGTCGGCATTGTCCAGGGCCGGATCGCTGATGTGAATGCCCTTTTCGGCGCCCATGGCCAGACCCGTGCGAATGGTCTCCAGGGCGCGGGCGGGACCCACTGAAACAATGGTGACCTCGCCGCCGTTTTTCTCTTTCAGCTTCAGGGCCTCTTCGACGCCGTATTCATCGTAGGGATTCATGACCCACTTGATCCCGCCTTCCTCTACGCCCGAACCGTCGGCCTTCACCTTGATCAAGGCTTCAGTATCCGGAACCTGTTTTACGCATGCCACTATGTTCACATGAACCTCCTTCCACCGGCGTCGCCGGGCGCCTTATTCCGGCGCCCGCGCCCGGTCAAGTGATATTAATGATCTATCCGGTTGTTCGTTCGCCGCCCGGAAGGGGCGCTTCTGAACGTCTCTTCCGGACGTGATCGTTACTGCCGGTTCTTGACGATGTCGTCCACCACCGAGGGATCGGCCAGCGTCGACGTGTCGCCCAGTTCCGAAACATCGCCGGCGGCGACCTTCTTCAGAATGCGGCGCATGATCTTGCCGCTCCGCGTCTTGGGCAGCCCGTCGGCCCACTGGATCTTCTCGGGCGTCGCGATGGGACCGATCTCCTTGCGCACGTGCGCGACCAGCTCTTTCTTCAGTTCATCCGTCTTTTCCACGCCCGCGTTCAACGTCACGTAAGCATAGATCGACTGGCCCTTGATCTCGTGGGGATACCCGACCACGGCGGCCTCGGCCACCTGCGGGTGTGCCACCAGGGCGCTTTCCACTTCCGCGGTGCCCATGCGGTGCCCGGACACGTTGATGACGTCGTCGATGCGACCCGTGATCTGGTAATAACCGTCCGCGTCGCGCCGCGCGCCGTCGCCCGCCGTGTAGTAGCCCGGGAACTGTTCAAAGTACGTTTCCTGGAAACGCTGGGGATCGCCGTAGACGGTCCTCATCATGCCGGGCCAGGGTTTCTTTATGCACAGGGCGCCGCTGCCCACCGTATCCGTGATTTCCTTGCCCTCGTCATTGAGAAGAACAGCGTGGACGCCCATGAAGGGAACCGTCGCCATGCCCGGCTTGACATCGATGGCGCCGGGAAGGGGCGTAATCAGAATGCCGCCCGTTTCGGTCTGCCACCAGGTGTCGACGATGGGGCACCGGCCGCCGCCGATGACATTATAATACCAGTTCCATGCCTCGGGATTGATCGGCTCGCCCACCGTGCCCAGTATCTTGAGCGACGACAGGTCGTTACCTTTCACGTATTCCAGACCTTCCTTCGCGATCGAGCGGATCGCCGTGGGCGCCGTGTAGAAGATGTTGACCTTGTCCTTTTCCACGATCTGCCAGAAACGGCTCATGGTGGGGTAGTTGGGCACGCCTTCGAACATGACGCTGGTCGCCCCGTTGCACAGCGGCCCGTAAACGATGTAGCTGTGGCCCGTGACCCAGCCGATGTCGGCGGTGCACCAGTAAATATCGCCGTCGTGGTAATCGAAAACCATCTTGTGCGTGTAGGCCACGTAGGTGAGGTAGCCGCCGGTGGTGTGCAGGACGCCTTTGGGCTTTCCCGTCGATCCAGACGTGTAGAGCGTGAAGAGGGGATCTTCCGCGTCCATCCATTCCGGCTCGCACGCGGCGTCCACTTTCGCCATCTCGTCATCCCACCACACGTCGCGGTCGTTGTTCCAGTCGCACTTGATCCTGTCGCCCACGCGCTTGACGACGACAACCTTTTCTATGGAAGGACAATCCTTCAGGGCCTGGTCGGCCGTCGTCTTCTGGGGAACCGCCTTGGCGCCCCGGAACGTGCCGTCGCATACCACCAGGAGCCGCGAGCCGCTGTCCTGGATCCGGTCGCGCAGGGCGTCGGCGCTGAAACCGCCGAATACGATGCTGTGAATAGCGCCGATGCGGGTGCAGGCGAGCATGGCGATGGCCAGCTCCGGGACCATGGGCAGGTACAGACAAACCCGGTCGCCCTTCTTGATGCCGCTGGCCTTGAGAACATTGGCGAACTTGCAGACTTCCCCGTGAAGCTCTTTATAGGTGATCGCCCGTTCCTCGCCGGGCTCGTTGCCTTCCCACTGAATGGCCACCTGGTCACCCCGCTTGTCCAGGTGCCGGTCGAGACAGTTGTAGGAGACGTTCAGTTTGCCGCCGGCGAAATATTTTACGTAGATGGGACCCTTGTTCTTATCGAAATTGTAGTCCTCGACCTTCCCGTCCCACTTTTTGAACCAGGTGACGTATTCCTCGGCGATCTCCCCCCAGAAACCTTCGGGATCTTCGAGGGAACGCTTGTACAGGGCCTCGTATTCCTCCCTGCTCTTGATGTGGGCGCGCTCACGCACGTGCTCGGGAACCGGATATACTTCCTTCAATTCTACATCTGCCATGTTCAACCTCCATTTTTTTCAATTATTTGGCGGCGCCGCCGCGCCCCGTGATCGTACCGCTTCAAACCGGGTGTATATAATGTACCCGCCCATCGCTGTCAAGGAAAAATTTCCGGTGACTGCGGTGAAGAACTCCCTGAAGAAACAGGGAAAACGCCGCACGGCCACCCGCGGCGGCCGAAAACGCGCCGCCGCGCCTTCCCTTCTCCCGGACGCACTCCATTCCTGCGTGACCACAGGTCAGCGCCCCATGACCGCAGGTCAGCGTCCCGGACGCCCCGCGGCAGGCGATTTTAATCCCTCCCCAGCCTCTTACCCCCCCACCTATCACCTATGACCCATCGCCCCTTACCCATAACCC